>JAIVWA010000647.1:0-2740 GCA_049190255.1 Gammaproteobacteria bacterium
TGAACCCTAAACGGTGAACCTTTGAACCCTGAACCTCTGAACCCAGAACCCGATTCGCCAACGGCGGATCAGAATTTCATCCTCGCATAATATGTCTGTTTAGAAGCTTCCAGCGCATCCTTCAGCGTGTAAATGCCTTTTTCTGCCAGAAGCGGCAGCAATTTTAAGAACAGCTCACCGGTTGCCAGGGCATCGCCCATGGCGGTATGGCGGCCCAGAATGCGGACTCCCAGGCGTTGGGCAATGGCTTCCAGGTTATGGTCATCATGGGCCGGATGAACCACGGCTGACAGCAAAAGGGTATCCAGTACCGGGTTGATGAATCGAACGGCGGTCTGCTCTTCTTTCATTTGTAAAAAGCGCATATCAAAGGCGGAATTATGCGCCACCAGGATGGTATCTTCTGCAAACTGCTGAAATCGTGGCAGGACCTTATCGATCGCCGGCTGTCCGATGATCATCTCCGGATGAATGCCGTGAATTTGTACCGATGCCCAGGGGATAGGGCGTAACGGATCAACCAACTGTTCAAAGTGTTCTTCACGTAACAGACGACAATTGACAATTCGGATGGCCCCGATCGACAAAATTTCATCTCCTTGGGAGGGATTCAACCCGGTGGTTTCCATATCGAATACCGTATAGGTCAGCTCGGTCAAAAGCCGGCTCTCAAGCTCGGTTGTTTGCCCGACACGGCCGAATAAGTCAAAATCATAAAATTCAGGGCGGCTTTCCGGCAGTATGGCCAGGGACCTGCTCTCCTGCGGTTCGAAGACTTCGGCCACCGGCAAAAAGAAGCGCAGATAGGATGTGCCCGGCAGCCGTTTGGAGGCGTAAGAGCCAATGTCGGAACCGAGGTGTTCGAGTATTTCACGAAGCGTTATTGACCAGCCTTCTTTTTCGAACACCACAGGGGCCTGTTCCCATTGGCGCAGGGTTTCGATTTTTATCGGATTCCCCGACCACAATAAATCCAGCCCGATATACCAATCCAGATCGCTTAACCGGCAGGTAAATTCCTGGTTGCCGGTCAGGGTTTTTAATTTGTCGATAGCAAACAGGAGCACCAGCAGGAAAGAATAGCTGTCAACCTTAACCCACAGGGTTTGATCTGAGCGTTGCAGCTGAATCTGAACCTTGAGTTTTTCGAGAGACCTGGCCTGGATCAGTTCTGTCAGATTATGGGCCGACATGGTTGTCAGGGGCCACTGGCTGATTCCAATCTGGCCGTCAAAGCTCAAGTTGCTCTCCAAAAGCTCCCCCATGCGAAGGGATTCTCTATGGATAATGGCTTTGAGTTTTTCGAGCTGTTGGGCCTCCATATCCGGATAGTCGATAATTGTTTCAATGGCGGATCGAATACCGCCCAGTGAAGCCCGGAATCCTCTCGTGACCGCCTGCAGGGCCAGGTTTATATCACTATCGGTTTCCAACTGCCGGGTGATATCATAAAAAATCAGGATCAGGCCGGTAAATTGCCGTCCGGGGTCTAAAACAGGGACCGCCTCCACCCGCAACAGCCGGTCATCGGCCCCCGGCACCACGAAATAAGAAGCAACCTCGGGATCATTTTTCCGTAATTTTTCTGAGATTTGTTCCAGAACATGCCCGAGGAGATTTTCGTCGATAATTCCGAAGACGGAACGACCCAGGCCGATATAGCGCCCGGATCCTCGGGGGTCGGAATCAGCGTCCTGATCATTGGGCGGCAGGTCGCCGGCCAAGAGGAATTTGGCGCGGTTGTTATACAGCAGAATCCGGCCTTCAGGATTGCAGATCAGCACGCCTTCCGGCAGTTCGGCCACAATCGCCGCCAGGGTATTTTTTTCCTGTTCCGAGTTTGCTCTGGCCCGCTGAACTCTCTCCTCCACATGCTTTGAGAGTGATTCATAGCGCTGGGCCGCCTCGTTGATGCGATGGCAAAGTCGGCGAAGGTCCGCTCCGCCTGTGCCGGGAAGCCGGTAAGACGGATTGGAGGAATTGATCAGGTCAATGCTTTCTGAAATTTTGGAGACCGGCCGGATATAGTTGCGAAATACGGACTCCAGGGACCAGAGGCAGGCGACCACAAAAAGAAAAATGATGATAAGGATAGGTCCGATATTTTGTCGCCCAAGGTGGGTCAAAAAATCCAGTTCTGCGGATGTCAACTGATAGTGAAACCAGACGGCAGAACCTGCAGCGACAATGATCAGGGATGCAAAGGCAAGAGCGATAACCCCCCAGAATTTACTCCCCGGTATCTTCATTGGTATTATTTAAAAGCTCTTTGACTTTAGCGACCAGCTCAGTATTCGAGAAGGGTTTGGTAAAATAGGCATTTGCCCCCAGCGCCAGGCCTTTGGCGATTTCTACTTCACGCCCCTTGGCAGTCAAAAAAATTATTTTGATATCCCGGTATTCGGGGTTCAAGCGCACGATTTCGCAAACCTCATAACCGTCAATTCTGGGAAGCATGATGTCGAGCAGGATCAGGTCCGGTTTGTATTTATAAATCACATCCAGGGCATCTTCACCATTTTCGGCCACCAGGACACTATAGCCCTGCTGTTCCATCAGAAACTGGATGGGGATGACAATGCTCGGTTCATCATCCACTATCAGGATTTCTTTGGGCATGTAGAATTTCTTTCATTATTTTTTGGACTTGGCATACCCGATTTTGTTTAAGGCCTCTTCCATCTCTTCCAAGACAAGCGGATCTTCAATGGTGGCCGGCGCTTTATACGGTTTATTATCG
>JAIVWA010000648.1:0-2736 GCA_049190255.1 Gammaproteobacteria bacterium
ATTCCGCATTCCGATTTCCGCATTCCAAATTCAAGCCATTCTTTGAATTTGCTGCAGCTTCTGCTCCAACCGCTTGGCGGAAATGGGGATGGCGGTTTTAAGCTCCTGGGCAAAAACGGATACTTTATATTCTTCAATCATCCAGAAATATTCTTCGACGGCCTGGCGCTTTTCATCCGATACTTTCGGAGAAAGCTCATTTAGCAGCTGATTCAACCCCTCGCTGAATTTGATAATCCCTTTGGATTTGGATTGATCCTTTTCGAAGTCGACGGCGGCCCGTCGCGCCCGAATGGTTGCGGCCTGAATGTATCTTACCAAATGGGCCAAACGCTGCTTATCGTAGATCGTAATAAATGTCTCGGGTACCAGGCGCGCAAGCTCGGCGGTTAACTCCTGGAAAAATGACACCATCCGGCTGTTCTGACGGCTGCTCTGTTGAAGTTTGTGAATCTGGCTTCTGGCGTCGTGGTAGGCTGTCAGGACCGGAATCAGGCAATCAATTAGTGCCCGGCCGGTGGATAAAATTTTAGGCGCCACAGATTCGACCTGGGAATAAAAGGCTTTCTGGGATCTTATGTTTTTCCCGAATAATTCCTGGATGACACGATCAACCATTTGTTTTACCAGGTGTTTGGCCCCCCCAAAATAATCGGCCAGCAAGGCCTTGTCGGCCGGCAGTACCAATTGCCGTTTTAAAAATTTTATATCCTTTGCAAAATGAATCGCATAGAGTGCCGCCACCCCCCGGCAGTGAGCCGCCAGCGCTTCATCTCGTTTGCGAACCAGGCGAAGGTTGACCGGCTTATCAGGGCCGGAATTCTCCAGCGCCGGATAGGCAATCCAGCGTCCGGTCTTTTCTCCGGAATCACCGATAGATTCAGGTAAATCACCAAAATCCCAGCGGGTGATGCCGCTTTTCTCCCATTTCATGCGTGCCGCTTTCAATTCATCGGATTTTTCCAGGCTGCCCGTGTCCTGCCGCAGAATGCCGGCATCCCGGCCGGCACGCAGCTCCTGGCCGTCGGGAGCCGTGATCGAAACGCGCATTTTAAGGTAATCCGGCAAAGCTTCTTGCGACCAGGCCGATGCCGGTATATCGAGCCCGAAGCGACGATAAATAAAATCACCCAAAGCTGAGATCAGAGATGTCCGGGTCTTTGGCATTTCACGAACAATGACATCCACGGTATTTTTTACGGGCACAAGCTTTCGGCGGTAACTCTTGGGCAAGCCCTTGATCAGGGCTTCAATTTTCTGCGGATAGAGCCCGGGGACGAGCCAGTCAATGGACTCCGGGGAAACCGCAGGGGCCAGGGTGGCGGGCACTTTCACCGTTACACCGTCCTCATCCTTTCCGGGTTCAAAGCAGTAAGAGCACTCCAGGCTGTGATTTTCAAAATCAAGCCGGTCCGGATACTGGGTCAGTTGAACATCGTCCGGGTAATAGGCCAGGATTGCATCCTTTTTCATCCGCAGAAAATGGTCGTTTGCCTTTTGTTTTAAAAACCTGGCAAGGGTGCGGATATCATAGATTTCCGGAAGCCGCTCTTGATAGAATTCAAATAACCGTTGCTCATCGATCAGAAGATCTCGGCGCCGGAAACGGTTTTCGATGTCGATGATCTCATCGATCAACTGCTGGTTGTGTTTCATAAACGCAAACGGCTTCTTAACATCTCCATTTACCAGCGCACTTTGGATAAAGATTTTTGACGCCTCGGCCGGATTCACCTTGCCGAAAGAAGCCTTTCTATCCGGCACTATAATCAATCCGAATAGAGAAACCTGCTCGGAGGCAACCACCTCACCGCGGTTTTTCTCCCAGTGCGGTTCCAGATAGGTCCGCCGGCACAGGTCCCCGCCCAGCTCTTCCAGCCAGCTGCTATCAATGTTGGCAACGCTGCGCGCAAAAACCCGTGATGTTTCCACCATTTCAGCGGCGACAATCCAGTTTTGGGCTTTGTTAAAAAGGCCGGAGCCTGGAAAAATCATCACCTCTTTGCCCTTGCCGGCGCGGAAAATATTTTTTTCCTTCTGCATGGCAATATTGGATAAAAAACCGCTCAAGACAGACCGGTGTAACTTACCATATTGGGCCTCCGACATTTTGAAATTTCCGCTTTCCGTCAATTCCGCCTTCGGCCTTTGCACTTCCGCATTCCCTCCGGGGCGTAGGCCCCTACGGGCCGGAGGCCGCCTTCCACCTTCCCTCCGGGGCGTAGGCCCCTCCCCTCCGGCCTGGAAGCCCTCCGGGCTGGAAGCGGGGCCGGAGGCCGCATTCCATACTCTATATTCTTTTAAAATAGCCAGAATCTGGCTATGGATATCCCTCCATTCCCGCATGCGCTTAAATGACAGGTAGTGCTGACGGCAGAATTTTTTCATCTGATTGCTGCTTTTCACCGCCTGCCAGTGGGCGTGATACCGTCCCCAGATGTTAAGCAAGGTCACAAAATCCGAATTTGGATCGTCAAAGCCGGCATGCATCCGGTCGGCTTCCTGGACCTTTTCAATCGGACGCTCCCGGGGGTCCTGAATGCTGAGGGCTGCGGCAATAATTGCGGTCTCCGCAACGCAGCGCTCCTGTTTGGCTTCAATCACCATCCGGGACAACCGGGGATCCAGCGGAATCTTGGCCATCAACCGCCCTTTGTCCGTCAACCTGATTTGCTTCTGAGCCTCATGATCTGAAAACCCAGCCCCTCTATTCCCACCGTCTGTTAGCCGCCCTTT
>JAIVWA010000649.1:0-2731 GCA_049190255.1 Gammaproteobacteria bacterium
CACCATCACCATAGGTTAAAGATATGGTTCAAAACGAGTATTTTTGTATGAGGCTCGCTGAGGCCGTTCAATTGCCGGTACCCAGGTCAACCATCTGGAAAGGGAAAAAGCACAACGCATACATCGTGGAGCGCTATGACAGGAAAAAAGTGAAAGGCGGAATAATTGAGAGGCTTCACCAGGAGGATCTATGCCAGGTGCTAGGTTTTATGCCTGACCAAAAATATGAAAATGAAGGCGGTCCCGGCTTAGCAGAGTGTTGCCAGATCCTTGACATGTATAGCTCACAGCCAATACTGGATAAGCAGGCGATAATTAAATGGGTCATATTTAATTATTTCATCGGCAATGCCGATGCTCATGGTAAGAATCTGTCATTGATACGGGAGATAGACGGTAGCATTCGTTTGGCGCCATTTTACAACAAATCGGCAGCGGGGGTTTTCCTTCAATTTGAAATTTTTTCTATTTTGAAGGAAAACTTTATAATTGTCAAGACTTTGCGCAGAGTAAACACAAGGGGCAAGCAATATGGGGGCTGTTCAGGTTTATGGGAAAGTAGCTTAGGGGGACGTTGGTTCCTAGTTTGATTTACAGATAGACTTTTGGGGTATATTCTCCAGCCAACTATTAAATGTGATAGTAATTCAACTTAGGAACCAACGTCCCCTTTTATCGGTATTATAAAGACTCATATCCTGCATGTAAAAACTTACCTTTAGATTGTACCTTTCTCACTCACTAAAAAGAAACCGGTAATTCCAGCGCATCATCAAGCTCCGCACGGTCAGAGGGATTGTCTTTTTTGAATATGAGAATTCCCCTACCGCCGGCGGCCGGTTTTTCAAAGGTTAGGCTGCCTTCAAAGGGAACAAATTCTTTCGTCATCCATTCGCCTCGGGCCGTGACGAATCCCTGCGCAATGATACGGCCTTTGGGGTCCTTTAAGATAAGCGGAAAGTCACCCTCGAAAAACCAGGTGCCCAGGGCCCGGCCCCGGATTTTTAAGGGTGATCTGATAGCGTCTCCCGGTTTGGGGAAATCCACCACAATGAAATCTTGCCGGCAGTTTCCGGCAGGCCAGACCTGCACCAGCCGGGTGGCAAAAAAGGCGGCGCTGTATTCGGCCCCGAAACCGTCTGACGGCGGTGCTTTGAAATTACCGGCCAGGGACATAAAGAGCGGGATGTAGGGTTTGGCCGCAGGTAATGTTTTTTGATAGGCTGAGGTAATCTCGTTAAGGGCCGGTGAATTTCCCGCAAGCCAGTGTTCTGTCTTGTTTGAACACGGTAGAAAAGATCGCACTTCATGGCCGATGGTGACCCAGCCCTCCAGCACCTGTTCTTCGGCTGTATCAGGCTTTAAAGGGGTCAATTTACCGTCGCTGAACCTCAGCTGCAGCGCTGTGCGGACCGAGGGCGGGGCGCTCATCGGCTCGGCGGATCGGCGGTCAAGATAGTGGGCCAGCACGACGCCGTTGGGGATCTTGACAAGCTGCACGACGATACGATCGCCCAGCAGATAGCCGCTGCTCCCGCTGTAGATACCATTTTGGTTGATTGCAGCAGCGATGTAGTAAAATGTGCCGGAGCCGCCGGGGTCATAGACGATGACCACCAGCGCGTCGTCATCACCGTCCTGGTCAAGGTCGCCGTAAACCGGCCGGCCGAAAACTGCGGCCCTGATCCTGGTCGCCGAACCGGGGGCGGCCGCTGTTTCGAAACGCCCGTTGATCAGGGGCACGGACTGATCTTCGATGGTATAGGTGGTATTTAAGGGATCGGCACCCGATGAACCGGATGGGCCGATCGCAGGCTTTCCGCCACCGGCACAGGCGCTGCCGATGATAGCCATCAGGAAAAAAAGGATAACCCGTGAAAAATCCATAGTCATAACCCTGGCGCCTTTAAGCTTCGCGTAATCGCGGCGGCATGGGACACTTTTGGGGACATCCATTTCCCAAGTTGAATAACTTAAATAATTTTCGCATGGTTTCAAACAATTCAACTTAGGATGTCCCCTCGATTTCGGCTTTTCATCTTCAAGTGGTCACAATTTGTGATGTCCCCATTTTTTTTCTTGCCTATCATCTCTGTGTGGATCGAATGTTGCTTCATATTTTTTACGTTACGTAATCCTTGATTGAATTTCTTTTATGGCAATTTTTCTTTCACGAGCCCTTCCATCGCGGATGGCATCGACGAGTGCAAGGAATTCATAGAGCTTAGGATCGACTTCTATTCGCGAATCGCGAATTACGCAAGGGTTATTTTTCAACTTTATCATTAGTGACGAATGTAAAATTCTTCCTTGACATTTGCTAAATACATATTATGCTATTAGCATATATTGCTAATAGCAAGTATATTTCTATTTAGGCGGAGATGCATATGGCTCAGAAACAACTGGTTAAACGTTCACGGCAATCATTTACACGCCTGGTACGGTTTCTCAATCAGCTGATGCGCGAACAGCTCGGGTGCGGCCCGGTCACGGTCCAGCAGTGCTACACCCTGGAAGCTTTAATCGATGGGCCCCTCTCCATGAAAGACCTGGCGGCCGAGGTGGCAGTGCACCAGAGCACCCTGACCCGGGTAGTGGAAAAGTTGGAAAAGCAAGGCCTGGTGCGCCGTACACGTAAAAAAGACAATCAACGCAGTGTCGAGGTGCAACTTACAGATGCCGGCCAACAAACCTATTTATTTTTGGATACTGCCGGATCCCAGACGAT
>JAIVWA010000650.1:0-2728 GCA_049190255.1 Gammaproteobacteria bacterium
ATTGCATTGTTCTGTGCATCATTATCCTCCTCCCATTAGCAGTGCCATATCTCCCATTCAATTACCATAAAAGTTACTACCCCGTAAATCATTATTTAGGTTTCAAAGTGATTAAAAGTCTGAAATCCTTCCTTCAGGCACAGATAGTCCTTTTGGGCCTCTTCCATATCGGCTTCTATCATTTCAGCTATCAATTCCTCAAAAGAGGTGCTTGGCTGCCACCCCAGTTTTTGCCTTGCTTTGCCCGCATCACCCAAAAGGTCGTGTACTTCCGTGGGCCGATAATAACTGGGATCTACGGCCACAATCATTTCTCCGGTTTTCTCCTCTAGACCTTTTTCAGCCGCGCCCTTACCTTCCCAGCGAATGGACATATTCAGCTGCCTGGCCGCAATCTCGATGAGTTCTCGTACGGTATACTGAATTCCGGTGGCAATGACGTAATCCTCCGGTTCATCCTGCTGGAGCATCAACCACATCATCTCCACATAATCCCGGGCATGGCCCCAGTCCCGACGGGCATCAAGATTGCCGAGATAAAGGGTGTCTTGCAGGCCGATTTTGATGCGGGCCAGGGCCCGGGTAATTTTACGGGTAACAAATGTTTCCCCTCTGATGGGGGATTCATGGTTGAATAAAATCCCATTGCAGGCATACATGCCATAGGCTTCCCGATAATTGACCGTGATCCAGTAGGCGTAAAGTTTGGCCACGGCATAGGGTGAGCGCGGATAAAAAGGAGTGGTTTCTTTTTGGGGGATATCCTGAACTTTTCCAAAAAGCTCGGATGTCGAGGCCTGGTAAAATCGAGTTTTTTTCTCCAGTTCTAGTATTCTGATGGCCTCAAGAATTCTTAACGTCCCCAGGCCGTCGGCATTGGCCGTATACTCGGGTGTCTCAAAGGAAACTTTGACATGACTCTGGGCCGCCAGATTATAGATTTCTTCAGGTTTGATTTCCTGGATAATACGGATGAGATTGGTAGAATCGGTAAGGTCCCCATAATGCATAAAAAAGCGAACATTCTGTTCATGGGGATCGCGGTAAAGGTGATCCACCCGGGCGGTGTTAAACGACGACGCCCGGCGTTTAAGGCCATGGATTTCGTAGCCTTTTTTCAACAAAAATTCGGCCAAATAAGCGCCATCCTGTCCGGTAACGCCTGTAATTAAGGCTTTTTTCATATAACAGACTCCTTAAAATATTCAATCGTACGTTTCAGGCCTTCTTCCAGTTGGGTTTTGGGCTCCCAGCCCAATCGCTCTTTGGCCAGGGCTATGTCCGGCTGACGCTGCAGGGGATCGTCTTCAGGGAGCGGTTGGTAGATGATTTTTGATTTTGAACCGGTTAGTTCTATGACCTTCCCGGCAAGCTCCATAATGCTGAACTCATTTGGATTTCCAATATTAACCGGTCCGCTAAAATCATCCGGCGCATTCATCATGCGAATCATCCCGTCAACCAGATCATCCACAAAACAAAACGATCTGCTCTGAGTCCCATCGCCGAACACCGTAATATCATGGTTACGCAGCGCCTGAAGAATGAAGTTACTGACCACACGGCCGTCATTGGGATGCATCCGCGGCCCGTAGGTGTTAAAAATCCGAACCACACGGATGCTTAGATTGTGCTGTCGATGGTAGTCGAAAAAAAGCGTTTCGGCGCAGCGTTTGCCTTCGTCATAACAGGAGCGAATGCCGATGCAATTAACATTGCCCCAGTAGCTTTCCGTCTGGGGATGAACAGTGGGATCGCCATACACTTCCGAAGTGGAGGCCTGAAGAATTTTCGCTTTTAACCTTTTGGCCAGACCCAGCATATTGATGGAACCGTGAACATTGACCTTGGTAGTCTGCACCGGGTCATTCTGATAATGAACCGGAGAAGCAGGACAGGCCAGGTTATAAATCTCGTCCACTTCAAGATACAGGGGAAAGGTAATATCATGGCGAATAAACTCAAAATAGGGATTCTCCATAAGGTGAATGATATTGCGTTTGGTTCCGGTGTAAAAATTATCGACACAAACAACGTCACAGCCCTCTTTTAACAAACGTTCACAAAGAAAGGAGCCCAGAAATCCGGCTCCCCCGGTCACCAATACACGTTTTCGAAGATGCATATTTTTTCCTCAAGGTCATGGTTATAAGTGGTTACGGCACTATCAAAATATATATCATATTGTAGACCAAATTATCAACAACCTTTCGATTTATCTATATATTTTGGACCTCGAGGGTTCGCCCTGACAGGCCTCCTGCCCCCTAGCCTTCAGGCTAAGCATATATGTTAACGTTTCAAGGCACCCAATCAAAGGAAAAAACATCACCACCGTTAACGAGCGTACCGGAAAGTTTGGTGTTTTCGTTGCCGTTGGGCTGCGAGGCAAACAACTCTATAACATTGTCGATATCCTGGTCAGCGCGATATCCGACTCCGGATGAATCCGACGCCCACTTAAAATCCTGTACATCACCGCCGGGCACCATCACGCCGGATACAATATCGTTGACACTACCGTCCGGGGGAGTACTGTCCGGGGTAGACGTGTAGAGCTCCGCAACATCGTTTTCATCCTGATCGGCAGTGTACGCAACCCGGGAATTATCAGGGGCCCATTCAAATTCAAGAACATCACCATTCTCCACAAGATCTCCGGATATTCTGTTTACCTCAGGAAGGTTTGGAAGTGTTGTAAATAGTTCTAGTACATTAATGCTAAAAT
>JAIVWA010000651.1:0-2725 GCA_049190255.1 Gammaproteobacteria bacterium
TCTATGCGCACCAGGTATTCAAACAACTTTCTTGTGCAGCACAGCAGGCGATTGATAGATTTATTTTGTATGCGCACAGCGGCGCGCAGGCCAAGGAAAAATGCCGGTGTCAGATCCTCTGGCCCGGCGTTTTCGGTGACCAAATAACGGTCAACGGTTTTCAGCGCCCAGCGCAAGTTATTGGTGTCATAGCCCAGCCGGCGTCGGTAGGTCATGTAATCTTCAAACTGTTGTGCCAAAAAACTTTCAAAGCGGTTCATCTAAGATTACCTCGCGCATCAAGTCGGTATGGATGTGAAGATATTTGCGGCTGGACTCGATATGACGATGGCCCAGCATCTGTTTGATCTCATAGATCGAGGCTCCAGAACTCAACAGGTGCTGGGCATAAGAATGGCGCAGCCAATAAGGCGTTGATGTCAATCCAGCCTTGTGCATCGCCTCTTGAATATAGCGGCCCACCAGGCCGGGGACAATCGGCCCATGGGGCGGCGACAGGCTTAAAATAAGATGACGGTCGTTGCTGTTGGGCCGGCCGCCGACCATATAAGCGACGATGGCCTTTAAGGTTTTCTCGGGGATAGGAAGCGTTAGCGGTTGTTTGTTTTTGCGATCCTCGACGCTAACTTGTTCTTTTTTAAAGGCGATATCATCAAGGGTGATACGGCGGATCTCACAGGGTCGCAGCCCCAGGGTATAAGCCAGGTGAACCATGACATAGGTGCGAAGATCTTTAGGGCAAGAAACGCCCAGACTTTCAAACAACTGCTGCACTTCATGGGAGCGCAAAAATTTGGGGGGCTTGGCTTTGGCAAATTGGACGGCTCCGATTAGAAGCGGCGCCAGATCTTTTTTTAAGATGCCGCGTTGCTGATACAGGTAGCTTAAAAAGCCGCGTACAATGGAACGGTAGGTGCCGCAGGTGCCCGGCAAAAAGGGCTGACAAAACTCTGCCATAAAAGCATCGAGATCTTCGATACCAAGCCGCTGCAGTGTGATACCGTGCTGATTAAAGTAATCGCAAAGGGTAGATAGCACCCTTCGGATACTTTTTAACTGACGGGTGTCTGTCTGATGGCCGTCTTGCCGATATCGCAAATAGTCCTCATAGATGCCGGCAAGTTTTCTTTGCTGTGGATGCTGTGGCAGCGGCGTCTTTAATTGGCCCTGTTTGACCAGATACCGTGACAGCCCATTGACAGCTGCCGTGGTGGCAAGCCCGCTGATTTTTTTAAAATGCTCACGGGTCTTTTCGGTAAAAAGCTGCTGGCAGTCAAAGCGCCGGTTTTTGACAAAACTCAAAAACAGCTCTAACTGCGTCCTGTGTTGATGTCGGCTTGTAGCGGTATAGTTGACAGATTTCATCCACTGAAGGTAATCGGCAATCGCACGGGTCAGTCGGGGGACTGCTGAAGGGTCTTTTTGCGGTGGTCCGTATTGGCGATTATACCAATTAAGCCACTGGATGGATTGCTCAGTGCGTGGATCATCCATTTGACATTTCTTTCAGCGATTGACCAATGATCGCTCCGATGGCGGCCGGTGTCTGGGGGCCATTGAGTTGCCGTCTGGACTTTCTCAACGAACTTTGAGTGGGGTTGGATGGCAACGAGAGTACCTGAAAAAGGGTGCCGTCAAAGCAAATCAGATCTTTTTCAATCAGAGCGTCTCTGGCAGCGATATACTGCTCAAGGGTCAAGTGCAAAAGCGAGCAGATGCGATCATAGCTGTAAAATGAGAGTCCATACCGGTCAGCGGCCAAAATCAAAAAGACATACAACAGCAACTCCTGTTGGCTTAAGGTCTTTAAAAATCCATCGGTTAAAAAACGATGCGGGATAAAACTAAAACCCCCATCGATGCGTCGGATGCGATCGGAAGCTATAACCTTTTTGGTGATCATGATCGACTCCTTTCATATTGTCAGCAACGATACACCAGCTCATTGACTAAAGTCGATCGCCTCTTGAAAACACCGATGCCTATAGTTGGTTTGAATCATGTGTTTTTACAAAAGCTTACCTACTTATCACCTCTTAAAATCGTTTTGGGGATAGTCCAACAGGATGCTTTGTGATTACAACAGCTTGAATGCGGATCACCTCTTAAAAACGCCGATCCCGGCAGCGGCGCATGAGCAGCTGACTCAGGTACTCAATGATGATCAGCTGGCCAGTACCGATACGCTGTTGAACATAACAAAGCGGCAATCCTGTCTTCAGGCGGCTTCGCGGTGCGCTGGTTACCTCAAGTTTTTTATCCAGATAGTTGGCCTTGAAATAATCGACATTTTTGTGGTTCCATTGCTCACACTTTCTACGATGCCATTCCCGCTGACATTGCTGATCACCACAGGTCTTCTGCCGATCTTTAAGTCGTGGATGGGGTATAAACCACCGTTTGCATATCCGGCACGGACGTTTGCGTGTGAGGCTCCTGGTCATCGTTTTCCCTCCTGTTAGAGGATTTGAGAAAACGATCTTATTAATAATTACCGTAACCAGATAGTTTAAAGGCTATGAAGAATATCGATGATAAAGTAGATGGAAAAAAATTAGAAGAATTAGATGGAGTTTTTATGGTTTTCCGGGAATAAAATAAAAAAACTATAAGAAGGGAATTAAATTGTCTCGACATATCTAAACTGGGAACATATATAGACTATTTGCTAAAATATGATGTACGGAAGACATAATTCAGATATAATGCTTACTTCTATTAAATT
>JAIVWA010000652.1:0-2714 GCA_049190255.1 Gammaproteobacteria bacterium
CTTAAACAACGTGATATTCTCAATGTATCTGCACTGTTGGAATTGAGTCAAAAGTTGTAATACATGACCTTCGGCCATTGAAAATAATAGTTGACTTTAGTTAGGATATAGTGTATATGGTTGCGTATGCTGAACGAAGCCATATGCAACCACAAGATCAAGATTGTTGTCGATAAGGGTGACGACCGCACAAAAAGCATCATAGCCTGGCTAAGTAGAATAGAAAGATCAGAATGTACAATAACAGAGTTCTTCGATAAATACAACGTTCCGTTTAGCTGTTCACAATACTATCTCTATAAAAGCAGATTGAAGGAGTTCGGGGAATCAGGCCTACGTGACAAAAGGAGTGAGGGAGGCAACAGGAAGCTCACCGGTGAAGGTGAGGCCTTCGTTGCGGGTTGTGTTGAGAGTAATTCAGACATAAGTTTACAATGGATACAGGAAGCGCTTAGCAAGAGATTTGGCGTTACGTTGAGTCCGTCCGGTGTAACGAGGCTCCTTCAAAGACTGAATCCTGATAGGCAGAAACGCACAAGAGGAAGGCGTCGAGAGTATAAGCATAAGGTGGAGCCTAAGCATAATTCGTGTGGAGGTTTTGAGTTGATAATAGCACTGGCGTATCATCTTGGATGGCCCCAGATGACAGCAGATGCCATAAAAAAAAGTGTTAAATCGCTTAAAAGAACAAAGGCTTTTAGGTACGCCGAAGGTTCTTTTGACAAAGAAGGACGTGATAAATTTGGAAGATTTACAGCACAATACAATCAGCGTGAAGATGTCAGAAAGAGCCGATTTGAATCTATTACGGAAAAACGGCGTCAGAAGAATTGGAAATCGATGAATGTGATTCGCGATGATATAAGGACTATCGAGCGCAAAAGCTTAGCGATTCTGTCTCTTCCAGTAATAACGATGAACGGCGGCATCCGAACCGTAGATTCAGCACTGGGTCAAGAGGTAAAGCACTTTGCTGGATTTAATTACAAGCAGAGCTCTTTGACAAAATACCTGAATGAATTAAAGTATCTGGGCGTGTCGGAGAATCTGCTCCAAAATGTAGTGACATTTTGGGCCAAATGCTGGGGGCCTGAGATGAAGGAGCTCAGCCACCGAACATTTCTGTGTTACTACATCGATGGTAATACAAAAGCTGTTTGGAGTTCAATGCGTGTGAAACAGAATAAAGTTACGATGATTGGACGGGTAATGGGATGTTTGGAACACGTCTTTATCCATGATAGTTTTGGTCATCCGGTCTATTTTGAAACATATTCAGGTCATGGCCCATGCGGGGAGCATATTCTTGAGATGTTCGAGAAAATCGAGGGGACAATTCAAGAGGTGCCGGGTTCCAGGACGTCCGTTACCCGTGTGCTGGTCATGGATGGAGCCAGTAACAGTGTAAAGACTCTCCGTGCCTTTGCATCTCAAGACAAATATCATTACATTACCCCTTTAGACGACAATCAGTGGAAAGAGCGAAGAATTAACAGTATAGGGCGACCTAAGCGCTACCGGTACGGGAAAGCAACTTTACGAGAGGTTGTTATAGAACTCGAAGACTCCCAGGAAAAAGGATATCTGATAAGAACACGTGCAATAAAGATAGATTGGGATAATGGCAAGATGACAGTGTTGCTCACCAGTCTTCCTGTGGAAACAGCAGGCCTCAGTGAGGTTGTGCGGTCGTACTTTGATCGGTGGCCAGCACAAGAGTTGCAATTCAAATCAATGAAATCCACAGTTTCCCTGCATAGAGTTGCGGGATATGGGAAACAGAAGGTCGAAGACGAGAAGGTTGCCCAACGACAAGGCCATGCAGCGAAGATGATCAACAGATTAACGGACACTCTCAAGAAACCATTGGAAGAGATAGGAGCCCATGAGGAGTCAATAGCGAAGCTTATCCCAAAGGAACGTCGCCTTCGGAATCAAAGCGAAATTATCCATGGCAAGCGGAAGCTACCTAAAAGACTAAGAGAGCAGCTTGAATCGTATGGGAAACAAATTCAAAGTCATGAGAAGGAAATCAAAAAGATTGAAAAGGAGCACCTTGATCATTTTCGACTCCTTAGAAAGCACAGACGTGAATGGCTTCGCTTGCAGGGAAAAGAAACAGTCTACAAAGTCGATGTTGAGCTTGATCAGATAGTGACATTCCATCGAGTGAGTCTGGCAAATCTGTATGCGTACTTCATCAAGAATTTTCTAGGAGGGCAGCCAATGAGCATGACGGATCTTCTGCACAAAATCATTCACCTTCCCGCAACAATCAAGGAAACTGATGCTGTCCGCGAGATAATTCTGGATTACAACAAAAAAGACAAGTTGATGATGGAGAAACTCTCAGAGGCAATTGAAAAGATAAATGCCTTGCATGTCATTGGACCCCAAGGCAAAAGAATGGAGTTTTCTTTCGAGAAGCAGTTGTCTTAATTTAAGTCAAATTAGTTTGCAAATGGCCGAAAGTCATGTGATAAGATCATTTCTCGTTTTGGTCATTGATATTTTGGTCATTTGTATTTGTTTCGAGTTTCGATATTCGAATTTCGGATTTTCCCGTCACCCACAGATGGGTGAAATGTATGAGCCTATACGAATATTTCATGTTACCGTTTAAAGACACTAAACTTTTGAGACGGGGTCACTCGGTATTTCATGATAGTGTGACCGTGGATCCCACGCTGTTGAGGACGAATGCATCCGGAAAT
>JAIVWA010000653.1:0-2686 GCA_049190255.1 Gammaproteobacteria bacterium
GATTGGGCATATTTAATGAACTTCTTCTGCACCTGCCTTTTTCGGAACAGATTCAGTTTGAGATAGACCATGGTTGATTCAAGCTTTTCATGTCCTAAACTGAAGTTCCCTTTTTAAATGAGTATAACTATCCTGTGGTTACAGTGGGTTATCTAAAAGCTTGGTGTGATCGCTCTGACTACAAATGTATCGTCTGAAGCAAATCGAATGCTTTTTGTTGTTTGGAATTAGGTGTGGTGTCCATTGTAAAGGTTGAAGATTCGTTTTCCTCTCCGGGGCAGCGGCAAGTCACACGAACAATTGCTTTGAGGTGGACAAGAAGGCTGCGGAAGGAGTGAACTCGTGAACCATCATCAAGCCGTTTGGTATGCACTTTCTGCATTGCAGAATTGGAACGTTTTGCTGGTGCAACAGGGTCGCGTGAGGCTTTGGCCTCTTGTTCTTCGTCGGCATAAAGTAAAGGGCGCCATGCTTCCATCATATGCCATTGTACATAGTAGGCGAGCATGCAGAGAAAAATGTGCGCTCGAACACGGTCTTCGGTTCGATGTCGAATCGGACGAACCATGAGATCTATAGTCTTGAAGGAACGAAATGCTTGTTCAACCCGGCTGAGCTGCTTATAACTGCGAACTGTTTCATCTGTATCCATCCGTTCAGCAGGGAGGCTGGTCCGTACGATATAAATACCGTCAAGAGCAGCCTCTTTCTGAACCTTGTTTTGATCAACTTCAAAACTGAAGTCATTATCACGAATATTAAGCTTGAAGTGCTTGCCGACTTTGTATTTATTGACAACCTTGCCGATACGAACACCAATTTTGTCTTGTCCATACAGTTGACCTCTCTGGGTCATGCGGCTCACTTTGGCCAGTTGCCTGGCAATTGAATCAATGTGGCAGTCGATTCTTTTAAGCCGTTTTTTGATTAACTTCCGATTTCCATTGCTTTTTGCTGCCACTTCTTTAACAAGCCCTTTCTCATCGAATTTGTAGTCAAATCCATCTTCATTGATTTCGGGTATAAAATGCTTGCCTATCTTGTACTTCTTCAGTATGCCGTGAACACGTGTGCCAATCTCTTCCTTCCCGCGTAAGCGTTTTCGCAGGACCATTTGTCTGACCTTGTTGAGTTCCCTTGCAGTTGCTTCAAGTAAGCTTTTTCGCTTGATTGCCCGCTTTCGAGCAAGATACACGTTGCGACAGGCGATTAGTCGTTCGCCAGGAAAATCAGGGTGTTTCAATTCAAAAAGGTTCCGTTCGTCAAAAAGTCCCATCTGAACCGCATGGCTATTGACAAGCTTCTTGATTGCCTCGGGACGAAGTGCGCCAATCCAGTCTGTACCATCAATGTCACGTATGACATTGATTTGCTTTTGCGTCAACATCCCACGATCTCCAACCAGAACAAATTCTTTGATACCAAATTCGTCTCGTATTTTGGTGACCTGTGGCAGAAGCGTCTTTGGATCACCTGTATTGCCTTTGAAGATGGATACCGCAACAGGGATGCCAAGCCGGTTGGTTAACAGGCCATAGTTGACTTGGAGTTTGCCCTTCTTCCCGTCACGATTATGTCCCCTGGCAGCAAGGGGACACTTCTCGCCTTCAAAATAACTGGAGGTCAGATCGTACAAAGCCAGTCCATTATTTTCCAGATGGCGTCCTGCTATTTTTTTCTCAATGCAATCCTGACGTTCAAGTAACCAGTCCATGGCCTCGTAAAGGTCGTCTTCATCAGCGCCACCTATACCCAATGTTTCAGGTAAGGTTGTGTCAGTCCACCAGAGCGTGGTTGCCACCTTTGACCTAGGTTCAAGGATGCGTGCCGCAACCATGGCAACAACCAAGTTACGCTGGTGTGAACTCCTTGATGAAATAAGCCTTGAAAAACCCAATTTTCTCATTGCTGTCATTACAGCATATATATGTCCATGGGCAGGTGAGCCGTCCTCAATAATCTTAAAGCCATCTTTCGTTGAGACAAAATTTTCGCCTTTGAAAGAACGACGCAGGATTTCAACGGACTTTGCCGGCAAACTAGAAAGGTTTGCCAAAGTACGGTTTTTGACCTTTCCATTTTCACGATAGCTTTCTCGAAGCAAAATGGCCGGCGGTGAATTACGATTTGGGACTGAAACGATATACATGACTATATAAATATCACTTTAGACGTAAATGTCAAGATATATTTTATAAATAATCATGCATTTACATGACTACAAAATTGCATCCAAAAATAGATGTTAAGCAATATAACCCATTGCAATGATAGCCTTTTTTAGCTTTTTTAGGGAAATCCTGCGGGGAACTTCAGTTTAGTCGTTTCGAGTTAAGCCTTCATCCGGAAAAGACCAAATTGATACCATTCGGAAAACCAACAAAGAGCGGGAAACCAAAGGGTACGTTCGATTTTCTCGGATTTACCTTTTATTGGGGGAAAACCCTCAAAGCGTACTGGGTAATAAAGAAACAAACAGCACGGAAACGGCTAAATCGTTTTCTGCGAATGCTGTGGAACTGGTGCAAGAAGAATCGGCATGAACCCATAGAAGAGCAGCATAATATATTATGTAGCAAACTTCGAGGGTTTTACCAATACTTTGGGGTGCGGAGCAATTATAAAGCGTTGGAGGCAGCGTACGAATATGCAGAAAAAGCATGGCGTAACTGGCTTGGCCGACGCC
>JAIVWA010000654.1:0-2684 GCA_049190255.1 Gammaproteobacteria bacterium
CCTGAATTCGCAATTCCTAAATTTACCTGCTGACACCTGACACCATTCTTATACTTTCTTTACACTGACAATGGTCTCATGCATGGCCATATTCCCTGATATATCATCCGCCTCATCTACCAGGACCTCCGCGATGCAGGCGCCTTTTCCGTAAATCTTTGACAGCCCTTTTGAAATCACACCAAATCCCGTATCCATGTAAACGGTGTCCGGCCGGGTATCTTCGGTCACCCGGACTTTCAGCCGTCCTTTGCCCACCGGGCTTTTGACCTCGACCGTGTCGCCGGGCCGGATGCCGAGTCTTTGCGCAGGATCAGGATGTATCCACAGAGAATTTTCCTGCTCCAGTTCCCAGAGCAGGGCGTTGTTGGTACTCGCGCTCTGGGTAATATAGGCATTGCGTCCCACCACAATCCTGAAACGATTTTCCGGCACGTTTTTTGGGGGACTGTAAACCGGCATGGGATCTATTCCGTTTTCCTCATAGCGCGAACTGTAGAGTTCAATTTTTTTGGAGCGCGTCTTGAACGGTTTGCCTTTATGAATTCCGTGACTGTGAGCGACAATATTGTAGACCCCGTCGTTCTTGAGGGCTTTGGCAACCTCCGGCAGTTTCTTCAGCTGAGCCTTTCTAAAATCTTCTATCGTAAAGTCGAAATGCTCCCCCAGATCGAGGCGCTTGGCCAGCTCTTTGAGGATCCAGAAGACCGGTTTTGATTCAAACATGGCCGGTACGATGGGATCCCGGGTCAGCACGCCGGAACACGCCGATGAGGCCAGAAAGGCTGATACCGGATCCTGTCTTTCCAGGTAACTGGGTGCCGGTAGAACCAGGTCGGCCATCCAGGCCGTATCGCTCATAGTGATATCAACGGTCATCATAAAATCCAGCTTGTTGATCATCTCGATGGTTTTGTTGCGGTTGGCGCCCGTCTGCATGGGGTTGGTTTTATAGGTAAGCCAACCTTTCACCGGATACGGTTTACCCTCAATGACCGCATCGCGGGTGTGTTTAAACGAGCCTTCCTCATCGAACATCATCTGGGCCCGGCCGGCGTCGACCCTGTCGTCCGGGTTGTCCTCATAAAAGGGTGCTTCGACTGGGATGGATCCGGTTTTTATTTTCTTCGGTAAAATCAATCCCCCTGACTGATCCCAGTTTCCTAACAGGGCATTGACAATGGCATAGGATCTTCTAATCTGGGTGGAATCCTTGTAATCCGAACTGCGGCGCCCGGGATACACCATGGCTGAAGGTGCGGCGGCAGCCAGTTCCCGGGCCAGCCGGCGGATATCCCAGGCCGGGATGTCCGTTTCTCTGGCGGCCCACTCCGGGGTGTACTTGCGGACATGGGTGCGGAGCTCTTCGAAGCCGTGTGTCTGTTCAGCTACAAATTTTTTGTCATATAATTCTTCTGAAATAAGGACATTCGCAATGGCCAGGAAAAAAGCCATGTCGGTGCCGGGTTTGATGGCAAACCATTCGTCGGCCAGGGCCGCTGTTTTGGTAAAACGCGGATCCAGCACCACCAGTTTGCTGCCGTCTTGCATGGCCGTCATCAGATCAATACTGTCGGGGGTCACCAGGGCTTCAAAGCGGTTGGCCCCCGGCATGATGATGTATTTACTGTGGATGACATCGGGCGTGGGAACCACCCCGAAGGTATCCAGGAAGGCCCGGTTGCGGCTCAGCAGGCAGTTGGATTCATGGGATATGACATTATACGAGCCATAGACTTCTGCAAAATGATGAACAAAGGTCGATTGCATATCGGTGCCGGCCATAAAAAGAAAGCCGCAGCGGGTATACTCTTTCCCGATCCGATCCAGCTGCTCAGCGGCGTGATCCAGGGCCTGATCCCAGCTCAATCGCTGCCACTTGCCTTCTCCCCGTGCCCCTTTGCGCAAAAGCGGATACTTCAGGCGATCCGGATCATAGAGCTGCTTGACGCCTGCATTTCCCCGGGCGCACAACATGCCGCGCGATTTTAAGGATTTCGGATTGGGATCCAGTTTTTTCACCACGCCGCCTTCCACCCGGGCAATCAATCCGCACTTGTTAAAACACATGTCACAGGCGGAGAACAGCTCTTGAACCTGATCCACAGATCCCGTTTGGGTCGATGGCACCAGGGCATGCAAAATCCGGGGACCCCCCAGGGCCGCAGCGGCTGTGGCCGCTCCGGAAAGCTGCAGGAATCTGCGGCGGGACATCGCACCATTGATATTAACCGGCATAATTAAATCTCCAAATATGTTTGCGTAAATAATCCTAAAATGGTTGCGAGTTAGGGGTTGGCCGTTACGGGTTACGGGTTGCGCGTTGCGAGTTACATAAGGATGGTATCTATTCTAATAAAACTCCAGATCCGCCATTCGTAGCCAACACCACGTAACTGGCAACTTAGCCAACTAAACTTTTCAATTCGAAATCGAATGATCCGCACCCCGCAAAAGGTAACTCGTAACAGGTACCCTGCACCGCTTAACCCGCAACTCGCAACTCGTAACTCGCAACTCGCAACCCGTAACCCGCAACCCGCAACCCGCAACCCGTAACCCGCAACCCGTAACTCGCAACTCGCAACTCGCAACCCGTAACCCGCAACCCGTAACTCGCAACCCGTAACCCGCAACTCGCAACCCGCAACCCGCAACCCGGATCATAATTCAAACGAGCTCAC
>JAIVWA010000655.1:0-2680 GCA_049190255.1 Gammaproteobacteria bacterium
ACAAAGAATTCACTACTAAGATTCTAATAAACCAATTTTCTGGCAAGTTCCACCAACTTTTCACTGGCGATGGCATCAAGTTTTTTTCGGACAATCCTGGAATAATATTCACGTTCGGTTTTGGTAAAAGCTTTGCCGTCTCTTTTTTTGAGCACGAGTTCCTTTTGTTTCGGAGAGAATAATCGATCCAGGTACACATCAAGTGAGTCAGCGTTCAATAGTGATTTCTTTGCTTGAATCGCCGGGGGTTTTATTTGACTGCCGGTGTATGCGTTCAAAGTATTTTGCAAATCCTTAATGGAGATGCACATACCACTGCTCAATTGAAATTCACCCGCCGGCAAGAGTTCGCCATATTTTGGTTTTAGAGATTCTGCTATTTTGTCTAGATTTTTAGGTGCCTTAAGTCCCTGCAGATTGAAAATCGCGGCACTAATCAATAGCAGTTTTTCAAGGTTTTGCCTTTTGGGGCTTGTTTCCCAGTAGCGGGAGAATAGTGCCTGCGAATTTAACGCCAGACCCCGGCGGGCACAAATGGCCAGAACAGCAGGAAATCGTGCAACAACCGCTGTGTCGTCTGAACTGGCCAGTGCATCCAGGATGATAACAATCTGGCTTTCACTGATTTTTTTTTGCCCGGGATCCTTCAACAGCGAGTCCAGCACCTTTAAAGCGGATTCGGATTCTGTACTGTTTTCGGTCGTTTTATTATTCATTTTGTTATTTTTACATCTTTTATGCTCTTATGATATCTGTAAATGCAGATTTTGGCAAGAAAATTGTATCAATACATACAATAGGGGTTCTGGGTTGGAACGCTTACTGCTTATAGACTCTTTGCCGGGATTGGGCTGCTTTTGTTAAGGTCTCCACGTGGATATCAATATAATCAAATACCCGCGCCATCTTTTTACCGGGAGCCGGGCGCAAGACCCTGCCCAAATACTGCAAAACCCGTCCGCTGAAGCTAATGGGTGTGGCCAGAAACAGAGTTGACAGGTTTTTGCAGTCAAAGCCTTCGCCGATGAGCTGGCCGGTGGCGATGACGACATCAACCTTATTTTGATTCAGCCGTTCGATGACTTTTTGACGCTCGCTCAAATTCAGGTCTCCGGTCAGAAGTTCGGAATCGATTTTAAATCTGTATTTTAGCAGCGACTGCAGGTTTTCACAGTGGGCTTTGCGATCCGATAAAACCAGACAAATCCCTCCGCAGTTAAGGGTCTCCTGGGCCACATCTGATGCAATCAGGACATTTCTATCCGTATCGGCGGTCAATTCCGATAACATCTTGCTGTATTCATTTACCGGATCGTAAAAGGGTTTGAAATTGGTTTCCCGGACGATCACTTCGGCCGGGAGGACATCCCCGGTTTCGACCAGATGGGCTTTATCCACTTCATGATGCACATCGCCCAGGTGCCAGAATATCAATTTTGACAGCTTGTCCCGCCGCCAGGGAGTGGCCGACAATCCCAGCATATACCTGGCATCAAAGCCCGTCACGGCCTCTGTAAAGATGCGGCTGGGGCAGCGGTGGCATTCATCGACCACCAGAAAACCGATCTGGTCGGCGATCTCTTCTACACATTTGTACAAAGATTGCACCAGGGCCACAGTGATTTTATCTCCCAGCTCTTTTTTACCACTGCCAATCAAGCCAACTTTGGGGGCCGGAATTCCGAGAAATGTTTCAATGCGCTCGGTCCATTGGGAGGCCAGATCTTTGGTGTGCACGACTATCAACGCCGGTTGCCTGCGTCGGGCAACCATATACAGGGCCATAATGGTCTTACCGGATCCGGTGGCTGAACTCAGGGTGCCGAAATCTTTGGCAAGCATCTCGTCTACCGCTTTTTGCTGAAACGGCCGCAACCGGCCTTTAAAGGAAAAGTTCTTGGGTGGCAGACTCCTGCGACGGTCGTCAATCTCATAATTTATTTTATGCCGCCGGCACAGCAAAACCAGCTGTCGCATATAACCGCGCGGAATCCATAACCCCGAGGAACCCACCCGATCGAAGAACCGCAATGATTTGGGGGTCCCCCGGTTCCAGCGTTTCATCCTCTCATTTTCAATCCATTTGGGGTTTAAAATTTCAAGCCTGTCGGTGAGAATCTCCATGATTTCAGACGGAACATTTTCTAACTGGAGATTATGGGAAATCGTAATGGTGAAAGGCGCCATATGTACCTTGGAATTTTTTCGGGTTTGGCTTTTATCTTCGGATCTATAACCCAAAAGGAGGTAATCCATCTTGGGAGCTTTCAATTCCAATTAATTACGAAACTTTCAAGAATTTTCGGGAACCTTAAGTTTACCATCGTATTGGTCATAGGTCCGCTTGTTTTCGTCAATAAGTGCTTGCGCTGTTTGCAGATCATATGCTTGGTCCGGGTCAAAGGATTGGCCCTCATATCTGGCCTGGGCCTGTTTAACGGCTTCGTATGGGACCCAGCCGTGCTCGTCCCAAAGCTCCGGATCATCTGCGTTCCAGAGCCTGAACCAGATGGCGCCGTCTTTGTCTCGCACATACATGCGAACGTTTTTATTCCGGGGGAAGGGATAATAGTATAATCCTTTATCATCTTTCATAAGCTTACCTACTAAGTTATTTTCAAGACTGAACATCCAACATCGAACGTCCAACGTCGAACATCGAATAATGATGTCGCTTCGC
>JAIVWA010000656.1:0-2679 GCA_049190255.1 Gammaproteobacteria bacterium
TTAGTTCTTCGGATGGTACTGCTACTCAACATGTATAGAATAGTGTTTTATCAGTTGTTGCGCAAAACAAAATGCTTCAGGGGCACGGCGGACAAATACCCACAGCGCTCAGCTTAAAGCACAGCAATAGTCCGCAATTACTGATAAAACCTATGAACTGGACCTGCTTCTATGAGGTAATTCCTGGCTATTTTTCTATGGGTATTTAATGCGAGGGGAATGTTTAGCATGTGACTGAGTGAAGCAGGTTTTGGGTGGCTGTTCCTACAAGTTTCCATAGTTTTCCATGCATTGAAAATCCTCTTTTGTCTTTTTTGTTGGAACAAACAGAAAACGGCCATGTTTTCTAGTCCATCCGTATAAAAAGGACAAACTACTCCTGTCAGACCTGCAAGCAGGTCGTCTCCAGCAATGAATTATATTGAAAGATGAACCGGCTACGATGTGTCCGAAGCCGGTATCGGTAATTCTTTGATGATTATCATTTTGCCTTTTTTGCACTCCGGACAGGTGGAGATATCTTCACCTGTCAGTCGGAGCATCATTTCCTGCATCGTTTCCTCTATTTTCTCAGGTAGTTCTGCACTCGAGCCAATCAGTTGCCGCAACAGCGGAATGCTTTTCCTTTTATTCGTGTGAGCCAGGAATCCGAAGTAGCGAATCTTCATAAAACCATTCGGCAGTATATGCAGGAGAAAACGGCGAATGAACTCCTCGACCGGCAACGTTAGCTCCTTGACTTTGTTATCATCACTCCGGTCCCTGTAACTGAAGGTGACTATGCCGTTATCGATTGATTGAATACGGTTGTTTGTAATGGCCACACGATGCGTGTAGCGGCCAAGATATTCAAGGACCTGCTCCGGTCCGCCGAAAGGGGCTTTTGAGTATGCAACCCATTTTTTGTTTCCCGCTTTTACCAGTAGCTGCTCAAAACGTTTTTTGTTGGCAAATTGAGCCGTACCTCCGGGGAAGCACAGTTTTTCCTTGTCAAATTCTTTCCTCAGCTTTTTCAGATAGCGTTTCTTGAACTCCTTGGCCAGCGATTCAGTTTTGAACAGATAATTTTCCCTGGCGGCAATCCATTTTTTCTTGTCAAATGAAAGTACTCCTGCCGGGATGACGCAGTGAAGATGGAAGTGATCCAGGAGTTTCTGGTTCCATGTATGGAGCACGGCGATATAGCCCAGTCGGCCAACAAGTCGCCACTGTGGATCTTTGGCAAATGCTTGCAGGGTTTCATTGACAGCTGCAAACAATATTGCCGGCATAACCTGCATATTGGCCAGGATGAGTGGATTGAATTCATGTGGCAGCGTGAAGACATTATGGAAATACGGACACGGCAGTAATTCCGCTTTCCTGTCGTTAAGCCACTTTTCTTTAACCATCGTCTGACACTTTGGACAGTGTCTGTCCCGGCAGGAGTTGTAGGCGTTCCGCTCAAAACCGCAGTGATTACATGCCTCGATATGCCCTCCAAGTTCAGCGGTGCGGCATATTTCTAAGTGACGCATTACTTTTCTTTGTTCGTATGACAAGAAATTGTTTTGCCGGTATTCATTACCGTAACTGCGGAAAATGTCAGCTATCTCTGCTTGCTTGTTATTTGTTGTCATCTTCCACCCCCTTCTGCTCCAGGTCAAGGGCATCAAGAGGGCTATTCAACTCGGCATATCTTTCCGGTACGAGATGGAGATAGATGGTTGTTGTTTTTATGGAGGCGTGGCCAAGGAGTCGGCTGATCGTATACAGATCAGTTCCCTGATAGAGCGAGTGGGTGGCAAAACAATGACGTAGGGTATGAATGCCGCAGGATTTGGTTATGCCGACTTTTTTTTAGCGTCGTAATAGGCTTTTGAGATTGAGGCCGTGGTAAGAGGTCTGTCAGGCTTTTGGCCGGGAAAGAGCCATTTTTCTGGTTTGTACTTGAGCCAGTACGCTTTCAATTCCGGAAGCAGGGCTTTGGCAAGGACAGTGTACCGATCTTTTCTACCTTTACCCTGCTCTACCCTGATCATCATCCTGGAAGGATCACTTTCAATGTGATGGGGTTTCAAGCGAACAACTTCGCCAACGCGGAGTCCGGCACTGTAGATGGCCTTCAACATAACCCTGTGCTTGAGGTTGTCCACGCAAGAGAGTAAACGCATTACTTCTTCCATGCTGAGAACAACAGGGAGTTTTGAACCACGAGGCTTGGGAGGAAGGCCAAAACGGTCGTTAACCTCCCGGTTGCAAATATGTCTGAAGAAGTAAGTGATGCCGCAGAGATAATTTTTACATGAACCCCAGGCTAGTTTTCGCTCCGTAAGAAGATAACGGAAATAGTCCCGCACTTGTTCATCTGTCAATATGTCCGGCGATTGGTTGTAAAATTTCGCCAGCCCTTTTATGCCAGTGACATAACCATGTTTGGTGTGCTCGGAAAAGCCATACAGGGTCATGCGGTCGATTAGTTGAGTTCTGAGATCACTGCTCATAACAATACCTCCTTGGTTAAAGTGAATAAAAAAACATCGCCAAGGGGATATTGTAATACGAGATAATCAAACTCAGGTGATATTTCTTGAACGACAGGGGGGAAAATTAGGCGTGATGGGTTAGCACAATTCCGCGCAGCGGTTCAGTTCATAGCAGACATTTTTAGTTTTGATACAAAAAAGGCAAGGCCATTCC
>JAIVWA010000657.1:0-2670 GCA_049190255.1 Gammaproteobacteria bacterium
GGACGCGTTTTGGCGGTCATCTCAGTCGAAAACTTCCCGATAGAAGTACATCGCTGGACACATCTTACTACCGTAAAAAAAAGAGAGGCACGGTGTCGGACAACAAGGCCACAATCGGTTATGTCCATGACTGGCTTGATCCGGAATCCGTATGGTTCTGGTTTGCGCTGGGCCGGTATGACTACGATGAGTTTCAATCATGGCAGCAGAGGGCGAACGCACAGGTCGGTCCAGGCTATCACCTCATTAAGACCGATGACATTAGTCTCGATGCTCGATTGGGCCTTGGTGCACGCAAGGAATGGGGTTCTCAGAACAACAATACCAAAGCCGAAGGTTTGGTTGGGGCGGACTTCAAGTGGCAGATTACTGATAGGCACACTTTGAAATTAGCACCATATTTTTTCCCCGTTGTTGGCGATCTCGACGATTACAGGGCAAGAGTCTCCGGGGAATGGCGTCTCTCGGTCGATAAAGACATGAACTTGAGCTTTGTGGTAGGTACCTTGTATGAATATCAATCTCAAGTGGATCCTGGAAATACCCACGGAGACCTAATACGAATTACGTTTATTTAATGCGCTAAGTATGTAGATGCCGATATAGTTCATAGTAGTCAATTGAAAGTATCTTTAAGCATGGAGGCTATTATGAATCTCAAAGATCATCACACAATCCAAGAGCTGCAAACTCTTTATCGCAAAGAAAAAGATGCAAGGCTTGCTCGTAGAATGCACGGAGTATATCTGGCAGCCAGGGGATTGAGTTGCACTCAAATCATGACTATTACAGGTGCAGCCCGCCGTACCATTCAGCAGTGGGTTCATAAGTATAACAAACACCGAATCGACGGATTAAAAGACAAGCCGCGTCCCGGACAACCGACTAAATTGCCTCGCAGGGCCGAGCCTGTATTTTGTAAACGAATTGAGGCTGGTCCCACTCAAAAAGATGGTGTTTCGGTACTGAACGGGCCTGCAATAAGACGGATTCTGGAAAGTGAGTTTGGCGTTCTGTATTCCCAGCAGGGATTATATGACCTGCTGCATCGACTGGGATATTCGTGCCTTTGCCCTCGTCCACAACATGAAAAGGCCAATCCTCAGTTACAGCAGCAATTTAAAAAAACTTCATCAATATGCTGGATAAAGTCAGATCAGCCCATCCCATCCCAAAAATAGAGGTATGGTTTCAGGATGAAGCACGCTTTGGCCAACAGGGCACGATAACTCGTGTATGGGCCAAAACGGGCTCGCGCCCCAGAGTGGTCCGGCAGACAAAATATGAATGGCTTTATGTTATTGGTGCGGTTTGTCCTGAAACCGGAGAAAGTGTGGGATTGTTGTCACCTACAATTAACAGCGATGTGGTCAGCTTGTTCTTAAAGCAATTCACTGAGGAAGTTTCCCATGATGTTCACATATTGTTACTCTGGGATCAGGCCGGTTTTCATACATCGAAGAAGTTGAAGATTCCGGAGAATATGACCATTGTACCTTTGCCGCCGTATTCACCTGAGCTCAATCCTGTTGAGAACCTTTGGCATTATTTGCGAAGCCATTATTGGGCCAACAGGATTTTTGCCGATTATGATGCCCTTCGCCTTGCTGCTGTTGATGCGTGGCAGAAAGCTGCTCTTGATAAGGAAATAGTCAAATCAGTGTGCTTTACTAAATATGCTCAGCGCATTTATTAATCGGAATTGGTATAATCATTGCTTAAAACCTCACAAGCAATTTCGCACGGTCCGATAGACGGCCTGCTTTGCGCATCTCTTGTTTTCCTATCTTTTTCCGGGTTCGGCTCAAGATACGGCGGCAAAGCTTCTTCGCCGACCTATCGAGGCGATCCAAACCCATGTACGCGTGCAGGAACCGCATCCGGTCCGGATTACTACAATGTCTCAGACGCCGGTTCAGGGTAGACAAATCCGCCACGCTGCATTGCCCGCCAGTCAGGGTTCGATACATACATTCCAGGTCGATCAGGCGGGCTTCGACCTGACCCGGGGCTGGTTTGACCAGGATATGTTTAGGTTGAAGATGTCCATGCCGCAGCCTGTGCCGATGGAGTTTTCTCACCAGGCATGCTACTGCTTCGATCACCTCCGCCCGCATTGCATCCCCCGCCGGCCGGCCTTTTTGCTCCCACTGGCGGACCAGATGGTCCAGGGGTACATAGCCTTCCAGATATTCTGTAATCAGAATAGCCCGGTACCCACTGTTGTCCCTGCGCTCCGCATAGTAGACTGCCTGCACCGCCGGGATGCCCCACTGGCGGCAGTGCTGGATGTTGGCGAATTCTCGTCTCAGGGTGGGTACACCGTTTACCGGATGAGCGGGGGTATGGCTCAAGTAATTCACCTGATGCTTAACAATCATCTTTCTATTCACACCGTCTGCTGCTCGCAACGGCAGGATAAACACCCGGCTCCATCCGCCTCGCCGGTAGTTTGGTTCGTCTATGGAAGCCAGGGGCAGATTCCATAATACTTCAAAATCGGTAAGTCCCTGGCCGGAGAACAGGGCGTACCATGGGGCGGCAAGGTAATCTTTTTTATACATACCTCTTTCCTCACTATAAACTGAGGTTTCATTCCCCAATCAGTACGCACTGAGCTATGAGTTGTTGTTTACGAACTCGTTTTTTAATCATGACATTTTCCGACGT
>JAIVWA010000658.1:0-2669 GCA_049190255.1 Gammaproteobacteria bacterium
GGCCCTGAGCAGGGCGAGTGTCATTCTTATGGTGGTTCCAGCTCAACGCATGCGGGAGAACGTGCGGCGGCTGGCAGGCGAGATACCCCCGGGGGCCATTGTGGTGAGCGGCGCTAAGGGCTTGGAGATCGAGACCGGAGGGTACATGGTGTGTTCGCTGACGGGTATGTTCTTTTCGCGGTTTGCCAGACCGACCCCGACCTCCCATATGATCTCCCCCTCGCGTGCAACCGCTACTGCCATCCAGGGTCCTTTCCTGGGCGGTACAGACCACCAGCACGAGCCAGGGGTTTTCAGTAAGCCGGAACTTGCCCGGCTTTGATTCGGTATGCGATATACTACTCACGTTCTTACTCCACATTCCCATCATCCGGCAATTGAAAGACATCGTCCACCGTTTTGCCAAACACTCTGGCAATCTTGATCGCCAGGATCAAGGAAGGCACATATCTTTCCTGCTCAAGGGCGATGATCGTCTGCCGGGTGCAGCCGCATAGGTTGGACAGTTCCTGCTGGGTCATTTCGCCCTGCTCGCAGCGCAATTTGCGGATATGGTTATTGATCTTCTCTTTAGCCATTGCCGCTCATTTCTCTGTGCAGCACCAGTGTGGCGACGGCCTGCGCGAGTAGCCCGAAGCAGGCGGTGGCATACGCCAAGAACCACATCCACCCGACGGGCAGGCTGCCAGCGGTTTCATAGCCGAGGAACAAGGCGATGCAAACGGCAAAAACGAAGACCAGCACCGCAACCAGGGCAATCTCATTTGCCTGGCGGGCAATCTCCAGGTCTCGCTCGTCTCTGATCAGGGCTGTACCATTTGATTTCTCTCGGGTCAGGTAGAGCATACTGAAGTAACCAATGAACCCGACAGCCATGAGCACCGCCGCGACCAGCATTCGAATCGAGTCATCCGCGTAGGTGGCTGCACCTCCGCCCAGGAAGAAAACCAACCCGAACGCCGCTGCAACCAGCCCCCAGATACCTAATTGATAACGCGCTCTAATTTTTGTTTGTGTCATCATTTTTACTCCTTATGTAATATAATTCTTACATAGTGTAAGGCATTTCATACTTTTTGTCAATATATTCTTACATTAATGTTTGATTAATACACTAGTAGCCTGAGTTCGGGATAAGAAAAGGATAACTCAAGGCTAACTCAGCTAAATACATACCTATTTATTTCTTCTAAGATATAGGCGATAGTCAACAATCCTATTGCCTAATTGATTAGGTGGATTCAACTCTGAAGTGCAACAGGATGCTCAAAGAATACCTCAAAAGGTGTTTTGAAATCAAGGCATTTCCTTGGGCGATGGTTTAGTTTGTTCATGATCTGTACCAATTCTTCACCCGTGACCGATGAAAGGTCACGATCCTTAGGAATATATTGTCGGACCAGTCCATTCATGTTCTCATTGGCACCACGCTCCCAGGCTGCATAAGGATGAGCAAAAAAGAAGCTAACCTCAAGTTCTTGAGCAATGCGTTCGTGTTCAGCGAACTCTTTGCCATTGTCACCTGTGATAGTATGCAATCGGTCCGCAACTGGTTGGAGCAGGTCGATTATCGCAGTGCTTACCAGCCCGGCTTTACGCCGCTCGACTTTGCGCAGCAAAGCAAAACGCGATTTTCGCTCCGTCAGGGTTACGATCGCCTGGCGGTGCCCTTTGCCAATCATAGTATCCACTTCCCAATCACCGATACGTTGCCGCCGGTCAACAATCACAGGTCGCTCTTCAATACTTCTCCGATTGGGCAGTTTCCCTCGACGGTCATAGCCGCCATAGCGCTTGCGGCGCTTCTTTTGGCAACGCAGATGTTTATGCAGGCTACCTCCAGCGCGTTTGTCAACATAAATGTACAGGTAGATCCTTTCATGACTGACTTGGATATCGGTGTTTTGTTTCAACCAGTCCGAAATTTGCTCTGGGCTCCATTCCTCCTGCAGTTTACTCTCGATCAGCGCCCAAGTTGCTTCCTGAATGCGTGGTTTTGCTTTCTTTCGTCTATTCAGGGACATCTCGTGGGCTTGCTTAGGTCGGTAGCCACGCTGGCCCCGATTACGCCGCACCTCTCGGCTTATGGTAGTTTTATGCTTGCCTATCATTTCGGCGATCTCGGTTTGGTTTTGTCCTATTTTCAACAAGACAGATATCTGGTATCTTTGTTCTTGGGTAAGCTGTGTGTAGGTTCTCATGAGTGCTCCTTTGATTTGGTCGTCCAAGAGGCATTCATCCTACCATGGCTTACCTCTTTTTCTGACCGTCAAAGTTGCACTTGTTAGTTGAATCTAAGGGTTATTAGAAATTCTAGAGTAATATTTTAAAAACGCGAATTAATCTCTACCCCTTAGTAAGTTAAATTAATTTAGTGCTATCATACTGTACCTCTTGACGCGGGAAATATTTATATCTCAAACTTAGATTTAGTTAGCGTATAAGTTACATCGAATTAATCTATGTTCAGTGTTTGGTAGATGCCTGAATAATGGAGGGATGTTTTCTGCCAATTGAATTCAGAAGCTCTACTCAATCCTTTTTTCTGCATCCTATTTCTCATAATTGGATCTTCTATGAGTTTAGTGATCGAATCTACATATTTAGTAGAATCACTGTCTGAAACCAATAAAGATGAATCGCCGGATATTTCTTGTAATGAGCCCGCA
>JAIVWA010000659.1:0-2247 GCA_049190255.1 Gammaproteobacteria bacterium
ATCATCAAAGATCGATACTGGATACTGGCCTCTGGTCTCTGGATAAGAAATTTGAAATATAAGCGACCGTAACAATTTAGATGTTTGAAAGAAGCCACAAATTTTTTAAAGGCTAAAATCATACAATGGACCTATCACATGAAAAATTCATGGCACTTGCATTGTCGGAGGCAAAAAAAGCTGGACAAATGGGTGAAGTTCCGATAGGTGCAATACTCGTTTCTGAAAACGGGACAATATTATCCGCCACCCATAACCGAACGATCGATCTGGCCGACCCCACCGCCCATGCCGAAATTCTGGCCCTGCGTGAAGCAGCACATAAGATTAACAATTACAGATTGTTAAATACAACGCTGTATGTTACCGTAGAGCCCTGCATTATGTGCATGGGGGCCATCGTACACGCCAGGATCTCACGGGTTGTTTTCGGTGCCGGTGATCCCAAATGGGGGGCCGCCGGTTCATTGTATAATTTTGCTGAGGATGACCGCCTCAATCACCGCTTGGAAATTACAAGGGGTGTATGCGAGCAGGATTGCCGGAATTTGATGCAGGATTTTTTCCGTGCCAAACGAATTTAAAAGAAATGCCTAAAATGCCTAAATTGCACTAAAGTGCCTAATCCGCCGGAGGCGGACTATCGATTTTATAAAAAGAAAAAAGCAAGGTATACGATTATATTCACTTACTGATTTCTGGTTTTCATGCTGAAAATACCAGGCGTTTATAATAAAGATGGAGCGAAGCGACGCCACAACTTTAGGCATTTTAGGCACTTTAGACATTTTAGGCATTTTCCGGTTTATCCGGATTATGATATTTGAGGCTATAGTAGATTATTTGGCAAGAGTTCTCGTTCGATAATGGAATTAAGGAGATAACGTTGTGGCAAATGTCGTAATTGTCGGAACTCAATGGGGGGACGAAGGCAAGGGTAAAATAGTTGACCTGTTGGCCGAACATGCCCACATGGTGGTTCGATTTCAGGGGGGCAACAACGCCGGCCATACCATGGTGGTCGCTGGCGAACAATTTATATGCCATCTGATTCCATCCGGAATTTTACAGGATAAAACCTGTATTATTGGCAACGGTGTCGTTGTCGATCCAGCCGTTTTACTTGAAGAAATGGAAAACTTGAGCAACCGGGGAATCAATGTCGGTATGGACAGATTAAAGATCTCCGAAAGAGCCCATGTAATCATGCCTTACCACCGAAGTGTCGATCAAGCCCGGGAGCAATTTAAAGGTGATAAAAAAATTGGAACCACCGGGCGCGGAATCGGTCCGGCCTACGAGGACAAGGCCACTCGCAGAGGGATTAGATTTGTCGATTTGCTGGATCCCGACGGTTTTGCCGAAAAGGTAACAACCATCCTGGATGAAAAAAATTTTTATCTGAAAAATTACCTTTCCGCCGAGACGCTTGATCCGCAGGAGATCATCGATGAATACCAAATATATGCCCAACGCTTGTCGCCCCATGTGGCCAACATTTCGGTTGTCATTAACGAAGCAATTAAAAACGGACAGCATGTCATGTTCGAAGGGGCCCAAGGGACCCATCTGGACATCGATCACGGCACCTACCCCTTTGTAACGTCCTCAAACACCCTGGCCGGAAACGCTTGCTGCGGATCCGGGGTCGGTCCTAAACAGATCGACGAAATCATTGGTATTGTAAAGGCCTACACGACCCGGGTGGGTCAAGGGCCCTTCCCTTCGGAGTTATTTGACGATATCGGTGACCGGATCCAAAAAACAGGCGCCGAATTTGGTGCCACCACAGGCCGGAAACGTCGCTGCGGATGGCTCGATACCGTCATCCTGAACAATGCCGTCCGCCTTAACGGTCTAACCGGATTGGCCATCACCAAACTGGACGTACTCGACGGTCTGGAATCCGTGAAAATCTGCACGGGGTATGAATATCGTGGAGAGGTAATTGAAGACTTTCCGGCAAGCCTGGATGTTCTTGCAGATTGTAAGCCGGTCTACGAAACGTTGCCGGGTTGGACGGAAACTATCTCAGATATCCGAAAACTCGAGGATTTTCCCAAAACCACCAGAAGTTATCTCGATCGCATCGCAGAACTCACAGAAACACCATTGCAAATTGTTTCAGTGGGACCGGACAGGAATCAGACCATCGTTTTAAAACATCCGTACCAGTAAGCGCACCGCGCATACTGGTGGTTGATTATGTTGATTGGTTGATTTAGTTGATTGGTTGATTCAGTATGG
>JAIVWA010000659.1:2257-2664 GCA_049190255.1 Gammaproteobacteria bacterium
ATCAGCATCTGGGATGAAATTAAAAAGTCAAAAAAAGCATAAAAAAATGCGCAGCATAAAATAATTAATCCGCCGGACCTTTGATCTAACAACTTACTTCAGTTTTCAAAGAACAATTTGCAACCCTAAATGTGCTATTTTTCGGGGCGGAGTAATTAACCCAATTAACTCAATCAACTTAATCAACTCAATAAACTGCTTTTAACGGTTGACAATTAATAGACTTTAACCTAAATAGAAAGTTTGTCGGGACGTGGCTCAGTCTGGTAGAGCACAGCGTTCGGGACGCTGGGGTCGGAAGTTCAAATCTTCTCGTCCCGACCACCTTTCCCATATCACCAATGTTCCAATTCGGCGGCTAATAGTTTTATACGTTATTGGTTATTAGCCTGGAACACCCTGTTCTT
>JAIVWA010000660.1:0-2662 GCA_049190255.1 Gammaproteobacteria bacterium
GTGGTGCCGCAGTTGTGAGCTGGCTTGCCCGGTTGGAAAATAATCCTCATCGGTTAGAAGTATGGACATCTATTACTCCATTCATAAGCCACCGGCTCTGCCGGTGAGAATTGAAAAGGTTCTACCGTTACCGGGGGATCACGGATCATTGATCTAAATCTAAACGATGCCGGTGGCTTATGAATGGAGATAAAAAAAGAATTTTGGCTCGTTTTTTACGATTTAGTCAGACATGCAAGCCGCGCAACTGCTTATCAAAACAGGCAGATCAGATAAAAACGTGATCAAAATAATCTTATCAAAATTTGTGACGGCACACGATATCAGGATAAAAGTAACATGAAGCCAAAATTCTTTTTAAAAATCAGCGACCACCAGCAGAGCGTGGCCCCGGCCCCTTCGAGGGGCCTTCCTCATACCCCCAGCTCTGCTGGTGGTCGCTGATGTGCGCCTGGCATGGCGCACTTACCGAGCTTCTGGCGCAAGCCGGAAGTCATAAAACGCCCGCCGTTACCGGACGGAAGGGCCACGCCAACAAGGCAAGGGCAGTTTCCAGAAATGGGGCGTCCGAAGGAAGCATGAGGCAGAACCCGTGTACGTAGCGAACAGCGAACCAACTATATGGCAGCGGGGAGGAGGCCGAGCAGGCATGGCAGAGCGAGGCCTAATATCCGGTGAACCGAACCGAAGTGAAGTTGGACGGCATATGGGGAGGTGGTGCGTCTTACCCAGGGAAGCCTTCCTGTGCTGGTATCGATGTTGCCAAAGGTATCATAAAACCGAACCGAATAGGGGAACCCGAAGCGGGGCAGGGCACAGAAGGTGGCAGATTCACGGGTAGTACTGATAACTCAGGGCCGATGAAGCCTGGTAACAGAGTGGAGGATAAAACCCTGACGACCGGAAAGACAGAACGTCGTAAGAATGTATGGGCTGGAGAACCCGCCGCGAGACGGTGGTATGATTGATCCTACCCTATACCGATACGGTACACTGTCAAGTCCGGACATCCCAAATATCGTCGTTGGAATGTGGGAAGCCGTGGACGAAAGGCGATGGTGACAACATTGAGGAGCCGAATTAGCGTTGCGGGGAAACTAAAGGAGACCAGAAAACCGAAAAGGGGGAGTCTGAAACAGATACGTTTTAGGCATCCGGTGTCCAGTCCCAAGGACGGCTTGCAACCCGGCAATCTGAAGTGTAAGACAGTCACGGAGGAAAAGTGAAACATGTAAAGGTGTTAGAACGGGTCTATGATCCGAGACGACTGCGAACGGCATGGCGGCAGGTCAAACAGAATGCCGGGGCAGCGGGAATAGACCAAATGACGGTGGAAGCGTTTGAGCGGCGCAAGGATGAGCTTTTAGCGGTCATCCATGAGAAGCTCAAAGCCGGCAACTACCGTTTCAAACCTGCTCGAAGAGTGCTGATACCCAAAGAGGGCAGCGCAAAGATGCGCAAGTTAGGCATACCCGTTGTAATGGATCGCGTGGTCAGTCAAAGTACCAATCTGGTATTTCAGGAGATATTTGAGCCGGATTTTAGCAGATCCAACTACGGGTTTCGTCGACGCCACAGCCAGCGCCAGGCCATTTACCATGTCCAAATGATCGTTAAAGAGGGCTATGAATGGTGCGTGTCGATCGATCTGGCAAGGTTTTTCGATGAGATTCCCCACAACCTCGTTTTAAAGCTTATTCGCAGGAAGATAGCAGATGAGCGGCTGGTAACGCTGATTGCAAGAGCGCTAAAGGCTGGAACAATGGTTGATGGGAGATTGGAAAAGACGACCAAAGGTTGCCCCCAAGGGTCTCCGCTATCGCCGATGTTGTCCAATATCGTGCTAAACGAACTGGACCAGGAGCTGGAGAAAAGAGGCCATCGGTACTGCCGCTGGGCAGACGATTTTGTGATTTTGTTGAAATCTGAAAGAGCTGCCAGGCGGGTAATGGAAGGGATTGCAGGTCACCTGGAGAACAACTTGAATCTTCCGGTAAATAACGAGAAGAGTCAGGTGGCATTGGTCAAGGATGTTGCATTCCTTAGTTTCCAGATTTTACGGGAAAAGATCAGGGTGAGCAATAAAGCCCGTCTTAAATTCAAGGCCAAGGTCAGGGAATTAACCCACAGGAACAATCCGTTATCAATGTACCAGGCCATTGAAGAGCTGAATGTGTACTTGAGGGGCTGGGTTTCTTATTTCAGAATTCAGGAATTCCGCATGCTTTTCAGAGATCTTGACGGTTGGATACGTAGTCGTCTCAGATCGATGCAATTGAAGAAATGGAAGAATCCGCGGAAGTTTCAGAGGATGATGATAAGGGCCGGGTTTAAGCCCCAACAGGCGCATAGGGTCTGGGTCAAGATGAACAAGTGGCAATCGGTGGGGCGCAGAGAGGTTCGATTTGCAATGGACCTCAAATGGTTCAGAAAGCAGGGGTTGATTTTCCTACATGATTTCACACAGAGACAACAACCTCTTGAATTAATTTTCAGTCGCTGATCGAGGAGCGGCTTACCTGGCCGGTACGAGCCGTTCTGTAGGGAGGGGGTAGCTGATAAAGCTACCTCCTACCAGATTTAAGGATTGGTGTAATCTCTGTGGGAGCGGCTTTCCAGCCGCGATTAAGCGATTATAGATTTAGAGCGACTTCTTTTCGTG
>JAIVWA010000661.1:0-2658 GCA_049190255.1 Gammaproteobacteria bacterium
CCCGGAACGTCACCGGTGCCCCCACTTTCAGCCCTTTGACGGACCCATCGAAATACATCACCCTCATATATTTTTTTTTCAGAAATTCGCCGCCGCCTAAAACGATCAGCCCTGCGACCGCAAGTACCACCGCACCCACCACAAACGCACCGATTATTGGTTTCCCTATTGGCTTACTCATAAAGTATGCCTCCTTTTTTTCTAATATTGAAAACCTGGTCCTCCGGGCTAGACCATAGATATCTGGCTCTGCCGATAACACTGTGCCGGAGTGCTGGAGTATTGGAGTATTGGAGTATTGGAGTGTTGGACGTCATTCAGACCGAGTTGTATAAACCGCGTTTTAGACAAAATAGCGCGATGATCATTTGCTCGGTGAATGTCATTGGGCAAAACAAATTCAGGCAGGTGTGTAAAAATCATTTAGGTCACCCGAATATGCCTGAAAATGTTTTCCCAATACTCCATAACTCCAGCACTCCAGTACTCCTGAGGTGATTCCAGCGCCCCCTTAGGTGGCAACTCAAAGAATGGTTCTCTGGTCCAGGATTCTTTGCATCACAGCCCCAACATACTGCTCACCACCGTGATGATGGCCGTTGCGACGGTAATGCTGACGATTCCGGTGACCACCGCCGATGTCGTCGCCAGGCCCACGGCTGAAGCGCTGCGCCCGCACTGCATACCTCTCAGGCAGCCGGTCAGCGCCACCAATACACCGAATACGGCACTTTGGAAAAGCCCGATCCCAAAATCGCTGAGCCGAATTGCTGATATAGTCTGGTTGTAATATTCCATCACATTGATATCGAGCATCGTCACACCCACAATCAGACCCCCCAAAACTCCCATCAAATCCGCATACAGGCCAAGCAGCGGCATCATCAAAATCAGGGCCAGCATGCGCGGCAGGACGAGAAACTCCATGGGAGAAATCCCCAGGACTTCCAATGCATCCAGCTCTTCGTTGACCTGCATCGTGCCTAACTGCGCCGCAAAAGCAGCACCGGTGCGACCGGCCATGATGACGCCGGTCATCACCGACGCCAGTACACGCACCATGGCAATGCCCACCAGGTTGGCCACAAAAATCTGGGCGCCGAACATCTGCAACTGAATCGCCCCCACAAAGGCCAGAATAAGACCCACCAGCAGACTGATCAGCGTTACAATGGGCAGGGCGTCGGCACCGCACTGCCTGATCAGCAGGGCCAGGTCGTAGCCGCGGAAACGGGTCTTACCCCCAAACATTCTAATAAAGGTCACAAAGGCATCACCGATAAAGCCGAGCAGATCCACTGTCGATTGAAAAAAAGCGGTGGCGTTCTCGCCAACTCGGGTCAAAAAGCTCTCACGAGCCGCGTCTCGGCCGGTATCTTTTTTTTCCGGCACGGCCGAAGCAGTGGTCAAAAGCTGCGGCACCCCGTCGGGCAGCCCCGCATTGTCAATGGATATCTTTGCCCGGGTGCCCAGATGCGCGATGTCGATCAGAAATGTCAGCAGGCTGCTGTCCCATCCGGCAATCTGCGATGTATCAAAGGTAATTTTCTGTACCCCAGGATCGGATTTAAGCTGCTTTTCCATTTCCTCTAATGAGGGAATCGGCTGCCCGATGCGCCAGTTTCCTGCAAGACGCATTAGCAGCGTATCATTCGTGGGCCGGGTAATATTCATTTCAGGCGGCTTGCCGGCTGCAGGCGTTTGTGCATCTTTTTGTTTTTTTTTCATTTTTTACTTTCCCCTTCACCCCGGGTCAAAAAGTTATGCACTTTGGGGTCGGTGGATTCAGCCAGCAGTTTTTTGGGGTTTCCCTGGGCGATCATGGTTTTGGTTTCCGGGTCCAGAAAGACCGAGTTGTCTGCAATGGCGAAAATGCTGGCCAGTTCGTGGGTTACCACGACCATGGTGGTCTTGAGACTGTCCCGCAGCTCGAGAATCAGGTCGTCCAAACGCCGGGCGCTGACCGGATCGAGTCCGGCCGAAGGCTCATCGAAAAAAAGGATGTCGGGATCCAGGGCCATGGCCCGTGCCACGCCGGCCCGTTTCTGCATACCGCCGCTGATTTCGGAAGGATAGAATTCTTCAAAGCCCCCCAGACCCACCAGGGAGAGCTTGAGCGACACGAGTTTTTGAATCCGGCTGCGGCTCAACGTTGTGTACTGCTCCAGCGGAAGGCCCACGTTTTCGGCCAGGGTCATCGAGCTCCACAGGGCGCCGCTTTGAAACATCACCCCAAAGCTTTGCCGGATTCGTTCTTTTTCTTCCGGCGCTGACTCCCAGAAGCTTTCGCCGTCGTATAATACCTGGCCTGTTGCCGGCTCTTTGAGCCCTGTCAGGCCATGCATGATCGTGCTCTTGCCGCAGCCGCTGCCACCCATGATAATGAAAACCTCGCCACGCTTGATCGTGAAATTAAGGTGTTGCTGGACCATATAGCTGCCATAAGACAAGGTCAGATCTTTTACGGCAATATGTGCATTTGTATCCGTCATTCGTTTTTCCTTTAATCGAGCCATTTGCATTGGTTCTGCCACTAAGGCAAGTTAGGTGTCAGCGCCGCCTCTGGCCTGAAAAGCGGCCAGTCTAATCGAAAAAGAAACCGTGCCATTTTGGCGTAGTTTCATATAAGGAGTTAACTAAAAAATGAACATCGAACAT
>JAIVWA010000662.1:0-2657 GCA_049190255.1 Gammaproteobacteria bacterium
TGGCAAAAGCGATGACCTTATAGGCCAGCAGATTGATGCCGCAGGATACGGCGGCTACTTCGTCATCGCGAATGGCAAACCAGGCCCTTCCCAGGCGGGAGTCCTGGATGCGGTACATGACAAAGACGGTCGCCAGAACCATGACGATGGCAAGATAATAATACGGCAATTCGCCCACGAACTCCCATTTAGGGCCACCAAAGAGCGTGAGATCGATCGACACCACATCAATCCCGGGCAGACCAAGTGGCCCCCGGGTGAGCCAGATCTCGTTGGTCAGAAAAAGTACCACCAGCTCTGAAAAGCCGAAGGTCACAATGGCAAAATAGTCACCGGTGAGTCTAAGCGTTGGCGCCCCCAGCAGGATGCCCCAGATAGCGCCATTGATAAAGGCCAGGGGGATAATTACCCAGTATGAAAGGCCAAAATGATAAGTAAGGAGACCCGACGTGTAGGCACCGATGCCATAAAATCCGACATAACCCAGGTCCAGAAGTCCATTGAAGCCGGGCACGATATTTAACCCCAGGGCCAGAATCATGTAAAGAAAAATGAGGATGGCAATATGGAGCAGGTAATCCGTCATAAAGGGTAAAACCGGGAGAATCAGGACAAAAACCAACAGGCCGATTCTTATTTTAGCGCCAAAAGTCAGGTTCGGTGGTACAAATTTACCCATCTCACATACTCTTTTTGGTTTCTTTGAGCACCCTGCCGAACAAGCCGGCAGGTATCAAGATTATAACAATGATCATGACGGCGTAAGAGATACCGTCCCGGTAGAGCGAGCTCAAATAACCCGCCCCAAAGGCCTCAGCCACACCCAGCACTACCCCACCTAACATGGCACCGGGCACCGAGCCAATGCCGCCCAGCACGGCGGCGGCAAATGCCTTAACCCCGGCGACGTAACCCATGGTTGGGTAGATCGAGTTGTAGTAGGCGCCCACCATGATGCCGGCGGCCCCGCCCAAAGCTCCTGCCAGAGCGAAGGTATAGGAGATTACCCGGTTGACGTTGATCCCTGTGAGGGCGGCCATGGTTTTATTCTGGGCCACGGCCCTCATCGCCTTACCCCACTTGGTTTTCTTGATGATAAGATTGAGCCCAACCATCATGCCAATTGTTAGGCCAAATATGAAGAGATGAAACCAGGAGAGATTGACTCCGCCAAAGCTGACGGCCGTTTTTTCAAAATAGGTGGGCAAGGTCCCGTGGGGGAAGGGCTTGGGTCTGGAACCCCAGATGATCATGGCCAGATTTTGAAGGAAAATCGACATTCCGATGGCCGTAATAAGTGCGGCCAAACGAGGTGACTGCCTCAACGGGCGATAAGCGAAAATATCCAACAATACACCACAAACTGCACAACAGGCCATGGCAAGGGGAAATGCGGCATAAAATGGGAGACCCAGGACACTGATGAACGTAACGGCGAAAAAGGCACCCAGCATGTAGATTTCGCCGTGAGCAAAGTTAATAAGCTGGATAACGCCGTAGATCATGGTGTAACCCACCGCAATCATGGCGTATATGCCGCCGATGGTTAGTCCGTTGACAAGCTGCTGTAGAAACAAACGCCCCCCTTGACCCATGGAAAAACGCCGGAATCCAGAAATTCCGGCGTCTTTATCATAGTATCTCAAATTATTTGAGCAACTATTTGGCCACTACGAATTTACCATTCTTGACCATTTTAACAAAGGCGGGTTTAGCAGTGTCTCCCTTCTTATCAAAGTAGGTTAGGCCGGTGACACCTTTGTAACCGAATTGGGGCCATGTCATGGCTGCCAGGCCATCGCGGATCTTTCTACGATCCGGTCCGGTCTTGGCGATTACATGGGCCAGGATCCCCAGGGCGTCATAGGCATTGGCGCTCATCCAATCCACGTCACGGCCATAGGCGGCCTTGTATCGTTTGGCAAAGGCCTTGCCTTCCGGGCCAGCCGAAGCTGCCAGGAAGGGTACGGTGAGGTACGTATTGTCGGTGGCCTTGCCTCCGATTTTTATATAGTCTTCATTGTCGAGACCGTCGGCACCGAAAAGCGGACCGTTAAAGCCCAGCTTACGGGCCTGACCGGCGATCAGAGCACCTTCCGGGTGGTAACCGCAGAGGAAGATTGTATCCGGCTTATCACGCAAAAGCTTGGTCAGCTGTGGTGTAAAGTCGGTGGTCTTGGCAACGTAAGCCTCGGCGCCGGTCACTTTGATACCGGAGGTTTTGGCGCCTGCCATGAAAGCGTCTTTGAGACCAATGGCATAGTCGTTGTTCTCATAGAAGATGGCTACCGAATTCTTGCCCAGCAATTTGGGAACAACATACGAGGCCAGGTATTTGCCCTGGAAGTCGTCCGTGTAGCAATTACGGAAAAACCAACCCTTACCGACATCGCCGATGGTCGGGTTCGTAGAGGTGGGGGAAATGGCGGGGAGTCCTGCCCGAACGTAGATGGGCATGGCAGCAAGCGTCGCTGATGAGCACAGGTGGCCAATGACGGCTACGATGCTTTTATCCGCCGCAAATTTGGCGCCGACTATGCCGGCATCCTTCGGCGCGCAGAGGTCGTCACCCCAGACAAGCTCCACCTTCTGACCGTTGATGCCGCCGGCATCATTAATCTCATTGAGCTTAAGCGTGACGCCGGCCTTGATATTGT
>JAIVWA010000663.1:0-2656 GCA_049190255.1 Gammaproteobacteria bacterium
TTGCCGAAATTGGACCTGCCCAGTGTTCTCCTGCCGGAGCTTGCCAAACAGGGATGGGCCAAGGGCCTGGGCCTGGTCCGTCCCGTCAAATTGGACCTTACTCTGGTCGGTTTTGCCCCGGATATGGCCCTCAAAAAGGTGGATTTGCGGGCCGGCACATTGAAGTCGGCCGAGTTGCGCCTGACCGGATCGGTTGCCAATCTTCTGGACCCAAGCGGCATTGATCTTAATTTCACCCTGCGGGGCAATGATTGGGCAAAGCTTGAGGATATCACCGGACAACCTTACTTTTTTGCACCGTTACCGGGCCAGGGGAAATATACCATGTCCGGGCACCTCAGTGATCCAACTGCCCAAATTTATAAAATCAAAGATTTCAAGCTCGACGCGGCAGGCACGAAATTGACCGGTAGATTGGATTTGAATCTGGTCGGAAAACTGCCTGTATTTGAAGTACGGCTCTCCGGTCCTAAATTTAACATTAAACCATTTCCGATCCCCAAGGAAGCGGCCTACGCCAACCTCAACAAAATCGACGACCTGGGTCCGCTAAAAATTCACTCGACGGTTGTCGTCGACGGTGATCGACTGTCGATGCCGAAATTGAACATTCAGGCCGGCAGTAAGAAGCTGGCTGCGGTCGAGGTTAAAGGTTCAATCAAGAATCTTACCAAGCAAACCGGCCTCGATCTAAGTTTTAATATCCAGGGCAATGAAGTTGCCAACCTTAAAAAATTAACCGGCCAAACCATCCCCCTCAAGGGGGCCTATGGTCTATCGGGCAAGCTGACAGATCCGGCTCAAAAAAAATACAAGATCAGTAACCTGAAGTTCAAGCTGGGCGAAAACAATATCAGCGGCGCACTCGATTTGAATTTAAGCGGCCAACAGCTCCGGTTGGCAGCCGATCTCACGTCCCCAAAATTTACCCTGCAGCCGGTAACCCTCCCTGCCCTGGAAACACTCGCCCGCATTGAGGATCTTGGGCCGCTGAAGCTGGCATTCAAGCTGGCCGGCAGCGGCAAAAAATTGACTCTCGACAATCTGGATTTTAAACTGGGTCGTGAAGATCTGATCGAAGTTGTGCTCAAGGGCACGATCAAGGATCTGTCGGCGGTGCAGGGAATGAAGCTGGAATTCAGCGCCAGGGGCAGCGATATGTCGAACTTCAAAAAACTTGGCGGCCCGGAAATACAGTATACGGGAGCCTTTAATGTTACGGCCCAGTTTATCGATACTGCGCCAAAGGTCTACAGGATGCCTTCTTTCAATGCGACTGTGGGAGAAAACAATCAAACGGGTTGGCTGGAGCTGGATTTATCCGCCAAACGGCCAAGTTTAAAGGGCGAGCTGTCATCGGACAAATTGGACCTGCGCCCGCTTTTGGCAGAGGATAAAGAGGAAAGCACCAAAAACACTCAATCCGCCAAACCCGTTCCCCGCGAAGAAAAAAGGACGAAAGGCGATATTCAGACTCCGTATACCGGTGTTTCGCATACCAAGGTTTTTTCTGCTGACCCGCTTCCACTGGAGGGGCTTCAGGCCATTGACGTCGATTTAAAATTTCGGGACAAGCAGGTCTTGCTCCCTGCCCTGGCCCTCGATGATGTAAAATTGAATATCTTGCTAAAGGACGGTAATTTGGAAATAAAACCCTTTAAATTTTCGATTGGGGGGGGAAAAGCAGACGTCCGGTTCGCTTTGCGCACACAGGAAAAACCTGCCGCTCTGGCCGCAAACCTGAAAATCGATCAGTTGGAAATAGGCCCGATGCTCGATAAACTGGGATATCAGCGCAGTCTCGAAGGCAATCTGGATGCAGCTTTAAATTTGGACGGCTCCGGCGACTCGGTTGCAGCCTTGATGGCAGGCCTCAATGGTAACATCCAAATGACAGTAATTGACGGGCGCGCGGCCAGCCAATACCTTGAACTGCTTGAGAAGTATCTTGGCAGCGGTATCCTGCGAATGCTCAATCCGTTTCAGGAAAAAAGAGAATACGCCCCGATTAATTGCTTCGTCAATAATATCGAAATCAAAGACGGTCTGGCAGATATAAAGTTATTGCTGGATACCGACCAAACGAGCATTTTCGGCGCCGGTGATATTAACTTGAAAACCGAGAGACTGAACCTGGGCATCAAACCCACTCCCAAAAAAGGCGCCATGCCTGCCAGTGTCAGCTTCAGCTTCAAGCAATTGTCCCAGCCCTTCCGACTGGGCGGGACGCTTGCCCAGCCCGCCCTTGTCGTCGATCCCAGCCGGACGGCTTTTGTGGTCGGCAAAATGGCCGGCGCCCTGGCATTAGGACCGTTCGGCATTGCCGCCTTTTTTGCGGATGTATCCGTGGGCAAAAAGGATCCCTGTGCAGTCGCGTTGGCGGCAGTTGCAAAAAAAGCAGAAGCTTCATCTAAAGAAACCGCTGCCGGAGATGAAAAGAAAAAAGAGAAAAAATCCGGCGGATTTTTTCGCCGCCTGTTTGGGAAGTAGTATCTTGAGGTTCAAAGTTCAGGGTTCTGGGTTCAGAGGTTGAAAAGTTCCCCTGATAGGCTCCTGTAAAGAAACCCTGAACGGGGAACCCTGAACCTTTGAACCCTCATTCCTGTGTAATCGTCACAAGGATATTTTTGCGTAACACTTTCCCATCTTGTAAGAC
>JAIVWA010000664.1:0-2655 GCA_049190255.1 Gammaproteobacteria bacterium
GTTTCGATGCCGTCAATACCCGGCATCCAAATATCCAGCAAAACAAGATCCGGAGATTCGGTATCAATGATTTTAAGGGCCTCGTAACCATTGGCGGCCGTGGTCACCTCAAAGCCTTCATCGGATAGCAGACCGCCCAAGGTTTGCAGTATGGACGGCTCATCATCAACAATTAAAATAGAGGGAAACATAAATTACGGCTCCTTTTACAAATATAGTTCTATCGTACCATAGCAATACAAATCGTGTCTATTATAAGACAATAAAATCCCAAATCCCAGGCATCAAATTCAGGGCTCTTGACCTCGCGTAATTTCAATTGCAACTTATTGCGCCGTGAAGACCAATGTCATCCGGGTGCCGGGGTAGACGTATGACTCCTGATTCATGACATCGCATAATTGTTTGAGAGCTCGATTTGATCGGGGTGTAGACATCGTATGAAACTTTACGTTTATAATTCTTTGCTCCTTGTCGGGTAGTATATCGGCTGGTTGCTGAAAGACACTTTTTAAAAATGCACGGCCTTCGTCATTGTTGCGGGCAAAAAATGGCGCTATTAAATTATACAAGCAGGTCTCGGTCCGATAGCAAATCATTTTAATCCCATCTGTAAACATTTTGCGCTCAGTTTCAAGACGAACGATTTCATGCTCAGCCAGTAATTGTTTTACAGGTACTTTACCCGGTATTTGTTTCAGGTCAATTTCTGATTTCTCGATCTCTTTTTCAAGCTTGAGTATTTTCTTCTTATAACCAGGATTTGCAATATTAAAGCCTCTTATGGTAGGACGGCACCTTTCATCATTTTTAAAAGCTTTGTCCCCATACTCTTTTTTTAGCTTCTCAAGTTCACCTTTGAGTCCTTTTATCACTTTCCTTTTCTCTTTTTTGTCGGGATTGGGTACTAAACGCTCTACATCAGCAGGTTCAACATTATTTGTTACAAGATGATCAAGCGCATATTCCTCACGCATATAACGGAAAAAGTTTTCCTGGTTCCATCGAAAAAACATTCGCCGCGCAACCTCTTCATAACTCAAGTCCTGTCGAGTAGTTATTACCGATGTCTGATGCCCATCGTCACACAGTCGCCTGACCTCTCGTATCCAAAAATTCTTGTTTATTTTAATACTGCGTTCTCCCAGTAAATACTTTACAGCTTTACCTCGGACATGGCTTTCAACTTCAATAAAACAATCTTCAGGCCATGGATCATATTTGCCTTTACGGTAAGTGATGACATCAATATCTGCTTTAAACCATCTCTCAAAAGATTTTGGGCTCCAGCCTTCACGATCAAAAACCAGTGTTACTCTTCTGTCTTTTCCTGCAAGTTCCTTCAATTTCGGAATAACTTCTTTTTCCAGCATCGACAATAGGCTATCATTGGCTTCGGCTGTTACAAAAAATAATGGCTCACTGTTTGCATCATTAATCCAAAAATCAGTCGTTGCAGCCATGCAAAGACGTCTTCTGGCTACATGGGTCTTTGGCAACTTATGTTTACGGCCATTATAGGGACGTACATGACCATCAATATATGCAAATCCGATTACATCCTTGTCTTGATCAGCCCATCTCTTTGCTAAAAACGATAGAAACTCACCGGCTTTATTGCGCAATCCCATCTGCTTGAGCTTTCTTCTCAGCGTCTTTACCTCCGGGGCGCGATCAAGGCCCAAAACAATACCCATCTCGCCGGTATTACACCTTTTTAGCTGCTCAGGTGTTTTGATCCTTAAAAGGGCCATAAACGACAGCGTCAGCAAAACCGATTGTAAACCATAAAACCCTTTATGTAGAGCACCGTATGCTTTTTTCCCGGCTCCCAAAAGGCCAACCCTTGCTAATGCCGGCAGGGCCAGCAGCACACCGGCATGACCAACCCCTTCACTGGCACTAAAATGAGGCGTTGCCTCAAATAGTTTGCCGGTACTTGCCAGAACACGTTCAGTTTCGCGCTTGGCACCGATGCCGATGCCACAGTTACTATCTTCTGTTGAGCGCTCCGAAGCACTTTTAAGTTTCTGATAGGTTTCCGCCTTTTCATCCGGTTGCTCTTTCCTAACTATCGTGCCTTTCTTTATAGCATAGCGGATGCTGCCTTCTGTGATACCGACTTGCTTTGCCGCTGCTTTTAGCGAATAGCCCTTGTTAAGAAGTGTTTGTACTTGGCCTTTAACCTTTCCGTTAAGTTTATAGGCGTTGCGATTACTTTTCTTATCGATGATCAGGGCAGCAGGACCGCCTTGCTGATACATCTTAATGTTTCGATAAACAGTAGTTCTGTTGACATTTAATGCTTTGGCAAGTTCGGCTGGAGTCGTTGCTGTCTGTGTGACGATAATCCCTTGAGCCAGCCGAACTGCATACATATCACTTTCCCGGCAAGAGTATATTGGACCCGATGCTGTATAAAATTCAATTTTTTCATCATGATGATAAATTGCGACATGGTTGTTTATGGGTTCGGCTCCCTTTGGCAGGAATGGAATATAGCTTTGAAGCACAGCAAATACCTCCTTATTTGTTGCATTCCAATTTACGCTATATTTTCACCCCTGTCAAGTAAATTCAATAAGTTATTTGCCCGAGGTCAGGAGTTCTGAATTTTCTTTCATACCAAATGTCATCCATTAGCTTTTTGGCGAT
>JAIVWA010000665.1:0-2651 GCA_049190255.1 Gammaproteobacteria bacterium
TTGGAAAATAATGGGAAACAGGTGTGATGGTGAAGGCAGCATATTAGCTATTTGCCAGGTCCAAGGCCTTCTTCGTCAATTCCAAGGACTTTGATAGTGAAGAATTGAGTCTTGATGTCAAGAATGAAGACGACCCCTATGTTTTTCTAAGATTCCTGAAATTATATAAGACGGGAGCAGCCCTTGGAACCACGCTTTTCAAAAGTTATACCTAAAAGCAAGACCGTCCCCATAGTCCCATTTTGTCCCCTTGATCCGATAGGGACCAACGCATCGGAACGTAGCAGCTTACGCATGCTATTTTCACTCATTCAAACAATTTCGACTTGCAGAAGTGCCGGCAAGTATCTATCTTTTTAGTATGCTATCTATTTCCACATCCTATTTGGTCACCGCAAATGTAAGCGGTGCAGATATAGTGAGGCGTTTGGCAGCGTTTGATATTTCAGAAGTTGAGCTGAGCTATCGAATTGATGAGGAATGTTTTTTAGATATCCGGCAAGCTCTCAATCGGTCACGGCTTCAGGTTTCCAGCGTTCACAATTTTTTCCCAATCCCGGCATCAGCTCCAAATGGTAAAGGCGGCGGCGATGTTTTTCTGCTTTCTCATCCAGCTGTGGAAGAGCGCTGTAAAGCGGTTCAATGGACGAAACGGTCAATCGAACAGGCTTTTGCAGTCGGGGCAAAGGCAGTTGTTTTGCATTGCGGCCGGATTGAAATGAATGCTGAGCGCGAACGGCTGTACGCTTTCTTCAGGAACGGGCAAATCCATTCCCCTCAGGCGCAGAATTTCATTCACAAAAAGCTGGGTGAACGTGAAAAGGAAAAATCAGTATACCTGGACAATGTTCTGCGCAGTCTGGAAGATCTTATACCGACAGCAGAGCAAAATGACATCATCCTGGGTCTTGAAAACCGCTACCATTATCACGAGCTGCCCGGTCCGGATGAATTTGAAATCATTTTTGAAAAATTTGCCGGAGCTCCCATCGGATACTGGCATGATACCGGCCACGCTCACGCTCAGGAATCTCTGGGTATTATTCCGGCAGACGGACTTCTAAAAAGGTATCACAAAAACCTTGTGGGGATGCATATACATGATGCTCGCGGATTGGATGATCACCTCCCCCCGGGCAGCGGCGAAATCGATTTCAAAAAAATCGAAACCTGGATTGGAGATGACACGTTGAAGGTGATCGAATTAAAGCCGGGCACCCCGGATAGTGAAGTCGCTTCCGGAATCCATTATCTGGCAAAAAAAATGAAGACTTGATCCCTGCTTTTTGCTTTTATTTCTAAACAAAAGGAGGTTGATGATGTTTATAGTTCATGTTTTTGTGAAGGTAAAACCCCAAAAAATTGCGGCTTTTAAAGCTGCCAGCATACAAAACGCCCGTGAAAGCGTTAAGGAGCCCGGTGTTGCCAGATTTGATGTCATTCAGCAAAAGGATGATCCAACCCGCTTTGTTTTGGTAGAAGTATACCGCACATCTGATGATCCGGCCCGTCACAAAGAAACCGCCCATTATCAGAAATGGCGTGATACGGTGGCTGACATGATGGCCGAACCCCGCAACGCCATCAAGTACGCAAATATATTTCCCGATGAGCAGGGATGGGATTAGGATTTAGGAGGTCAACTAAATTAATAATTGGTATAATCTGAACAAAAATTTGGTGGGACTTAAAATGGCGATATTTCAAAATCGTGTAAAGAAGCGGGTCATTATTCACTATTCAAGCTTTGGCCCTCTTTGTCTCCTTTTGTAGGAACCGAAAAGTTTGTGAAAAAAATAAAAAAGCGGTAAAGATCAAATATTGATGTTGCTGGGCGTCCATATTACCATTAAGTAAACTACGATAAAAATAGTTGAAAGGAGCAACAACCATGGCCACCCTAAATGAAATTGTCGATGACTTCCTGGCCCAGAAGCGTATCGCCGTGGCGGGCGTTTCTCGCCGCAGGCATAATGCTGCCAACATGATCTATCGCAAACTGCGGAAAACCGGCTATCAAGTATTTGCCATCAACCCCAAAGTCGAAACCGTCGAGGGGGACCCCTGCTATCCGGACCTGAAGTCTGTTCCGGAGAAAACAGACGGCCTGGTCATCGTAACCCGGCCGGAGGTGGCCGAACAACTTGTGCGCCAGTGCGCCGAGGTGGGAATCCCAAGGGTGTGGATGCATCGTTCACTGGGGTTTATGGGGACAAGCGTTTCAAAACAGGCGGTCGAATTTTGTCGGGAAAACGGCATGACAGTAATCCCCGGCGGCTGTCCTATGATGTTCTGCAAGCCGGTTGATTTTGCGCATACATGTTTGCACTGGATGTTGAAGCTGACCGGCGGTTTGCCAAAACAAGTTTGAAGCCATACTGATTTAGGAAAGGCGGAGAACAGGGGGTCAAAAGCGATGGTGCAGGGAGCAGGGCGGGCAGATCGAAGTGGTCTTGCCCGACAAAACGCGTTGCGATTGTGTAACGGACACCCATGCGATTGAATTTGATTTTGGAAGTCAGTCGGCCGAGGCCATCAACATGAGGCTCGCTAACGATTTGACTATTCAACTAGTAAACTAATCAACCATTTAACGACATCATTATATTGGAAACTATGAAAGACAGAAAATATTGGATCCGGCTCAAAAC
>JAIVWA010000666.1:0-2631 GCA_049190255.1 Gammaproteobacteria bacterium
AGGCGCTTAAAAAATTCGAAATTGCAAGGCCCACATTATCTTGAGGCAAAATCTTGTCAAAACTCTCTATATAGTGTTTTTAAATAAAACCGAAACTCTATCTGATTGAGGAAATCATGTCTCAAGGCTGGTAAAGAAAGTTTCCAGGGTCCGGCTCAACACCGCCACATGCTCATCCAGGTACTGCTTTACGATGGGAGTTTCAGGGGACATCGGATTCAATTCATTTACCATGGCTTGGCTCAATTCATATACATCTTCTTTGGTACAGACAGAAAGATAATATCGGAAACATCGATCGATGGCATCCGGCAACAATGGGATTTGCGGTTTAAGGGACAGACCTTCCAAAAACCCCTCGAGGGTGCTAGAAACCGCCCGGTGGTCCGCCCAGATGATTTCACCGACACCATCCCTGCGATCCAGTCGCATGCGGATGGAAAGGCTCAAAAAGAAAAGCAGCAAGGCCTGCAATATCAATTCGGTGTCCTGATCGCGATTTTTTTGAGGGTTTAAATCCCTGAAAAGGGAATCATAGCGGCGCACGCTTATCAATTTAAGCTCCGGAACGGCATTTTCAATCCGGACAACAAAATCACCGGAGGCATGATGCCAGGGGAAGATGTGCTCAAAAGTTTCCACATTATAATAATAGGCCAATATCCTGGCCGCCTGCCGGTAAATTTCGGCCTGTTGTTGCCTTGAAAGGAAATACCGACGGCTGGGGCCGTCCCAGACGAGAATTTTATCGGTGTTGTCCGACGGGTCCCTGGAAACATGAAACTCTCTAAAACCGTCAAACCATTCACCTAAAAACATGGAAATTTTTCGTTTCCCGGCAGTGGTGGTCTCACCGAAACCGTAAACCTGCGGCAAAAATGAAAGTGAAAATTCGTCGTTCAGCTTTTTTAAATTTCGGTATTCCCCTTTGATGATCCGGATGCCGGTTTCAGACACAGCCACATTGAGCACAAAGGAAATCGATTGTTGCCGGGCAAGCACTTTTATGCGGGCCGGATGATAAAACTCCCCGTGCTTTTCAAGGCCTATTTGGATTTTATGAATGTCTGCCGGTTGCACTTTTCTTTGCAGGCGCCGGCTGAGTGCTTGAGAAATAATATCGAAATCGTTATTTTCAATAAATTTCCGGGCGGCAAGAAAATATTCTCCATGGCTGATGGAAATTGCGTCATTTTTTCCTGAAAAATTCCGCGACAGGGGTAGCGGCTGCCGCCAGACGGCGTGGTCGTCGCTGACAGGTGTCGTGGTGTTGTATAGATAGTACGAAAATCGGGGTTTGGGTGGCATGGTTTTTATCATCTGTCATCTGTCTTCCGTCATCTGTCATCTGTCTTCTGTCTTCCGTCATCTGTCATCTGTCTTCCGTCATCTGTCATCTGTTATTTCCTGTACCCCTCAATCTCTTTTAGTATCTCAGGGGCGATATCATACCCCAGCTCCCGTGCTTTATCACAGTGTTTTATGGCCAGTTCAAAATTCTTTTTTTCCAGATAGGCAATTGCCAGGTTATTGTGGGCTACGGCAAAACCCTCCTCATGGTCAAGGGCCTTCAAATTCGCTTCTATACTTTCATCTACCATACCTTTCATCAGATATGCATTGGCCAGCGTTGTGTATGCCTGAAGAAAATTGGGGTTCCATCTTATCGCCTTTTCAAGGGCGGGAATGGCTTCCTCAATATTTCCAAGCTGCAGCTGCGCAAATCCTATATTTGCCCAACCTTCGGCGAATCCAGCCCTTGACCGGACCGCACGTTTATTGTAATCAAGACAGCCTTCCAGGTCTCCGCGCTGCAGGCAGATTCCCCCCAGCTGAACATAGGCTTCAGCAAGATTCGGACTGTTCTCGATCGCAGCGAAAAGCTCCCCTTCAGCTTCATCATATTTTTTCAGCCCCAGCAGGGCAACCGCAAGATTGTAATGGGAGGTTCCGCATTCCGGATTTGAAGCGATGGCCGCCCGCTGCATGGCAATATATTCTTGAGCATTTTTGGTTTTAGTCATAATTTTATCCTTTAAATCAAAGGCATTAAGGGAGAAACTCCCCGACGCCTCAGTTAATTAGTCCTGAAATTTGTGACCACCAGCGGATCTAAGACATTTCAGGGTTCAAGGTTCAAAGGCTGAATATGGCAGCAGTTGGTAATTGTCAATGGAAAACAAAGTGATCATAAATTCAGACCTCGTCATTAACTCTAAAAATGAGTCGATTTTTTGGACACTATTTATATTTATTAACGCCAAATTGGGGAATTTAGGAATTTAGGATTGAGGGATTAAAGGATAAAATCAATAAATTAAAATAGATAGAATTCATTCAATTCCTAAATTCCTCAATCCTTTAATTCCTCAATCAGACCCGGGTCCAATTTACATCAATCGTCTCTTGACAGGACACCCCGCGGATAATATAAAAAAATTCTATTTATATCATTTTAATCATCGATAACAGGAGGTACTCATGGCAGATTTTTTTATTAATGTATTTTTGGATGATGAGAAACTCAAAAAGATAGAAGCAGCAGAACTGGCCGATCAGGTTATTGAAATAGACGGCAAGAAGGCCCTTCAGGTGGGTATGACCAAAAAAGACAAAAAGAAACTAATAAAA
>JAIVWA010000667.1:0-2631 GCA_049190255.1 Gammaproteobacteria bacterium
TGCTAAGGCAACCCTGAACCCAGAACCTATAACTACTGAACCTTTGAACCCTGAACGCTGAACCCTGAACGGTTACAATTTTTCGTCTTGTACTATAGCGCCTCGCTCTCTCAGTTGATCCCGAATTCGGTCGGCAAGGGCCCAGTTTTGATCCAACCTTGCCTGATTTCTGGTTTCAATGAGCTTATGGATTTCGCTGTCATCGTCCTGCCGGCCGCGTTCCAAAAAGCCGAGTACGGCATCAATTTTGCGAAATGCAGCCAGAATCCTGGATACGTCCGCCACCGCAATTTTTCTTTCCAGAACCAAAATATTTATTTTCTTTATATTGCTGAACAATGAAGCCAGGGCAGCCGATATATTCAGATCATCATCCATGGCGGTAATAAACCCATGCTTAATATCATAGAGCAATTGATCGAGATCTTCATATGATCGTCCCTCCCCAACATTGCGCATGGTACTGAAAAATTGGTCGATGCGTTTTAATGAACGGCGGGCGTATTGCAGCCGGTCTTCGGAAAACGTAATCGGCTTGCGGTAATGCGTTGAAAACAGCCAGTATCGAATCAGCCTGCCGGAATACCCCATGCCGGCAAGATCATCCAGGGTATACGCAGAATCATTCTCATCCACTTTTTTACCGTCAATCAGAATGCGATCGCAGTGCATCCAGAACCGGGCCAGAGGTTTTCCGGTGACGGCAGCAGCTATGGCATTTACATTTTCATGATGGGGAAATACCAGTTCCCGGCTGCTGGCGTATATGTCGTAATTATCACCGAGATATTTCATCGACATGGCGGCACATTGTATGTGCCAGGATGGACGAACGCTGCCCCAATGGGTCTTGGTGAAAATTCCTCTTTTTAGTTCCGATAGCTTTGACCGCCTAAAAAGCGTGAAATCTCTGGGATTTTGTTTCTCATATTCATCAAGATCTACGGTGGCGCCAAGCTTTATCTTGTTTATATCTATACCGGATAGTTGACCATAGTCAGAGAATCTCGAAATATCAAAATACAGGGAACGAAGCTTTTCGTAAGCCAGGCCTTTGTTCACCAGCTTTTGAGCAAGCGCCACCATATCTTCAACATGTTCGCTGGCTTTAGGATATTTTTCAGCAGCTTGAACTCCGAGAATTGCGAGATCACGGATAAATGAATCCATGTGGCCCTGGGCAAAGGGCGCCAAATCCATGCCGGCTTGCTCCGATCCCTGGATGGTTTTATCATCCAGATCGGCGATGTTCACAATGTGATGAACCGCAAACCCCCTGTATCGCAAGTAGCGGCAGAGTTGATCGGCGAATACATAGCGACGCATTTCACCGATATGCATCCTGGCATGGGCCGTAGGTCCATAGGAGTAAACCGATACGTTTTCAGGCCGGACAGGCGTAAACGGCTCTTTGCGTTTGCCCAGGGTATTGAAAAGTTTCAGCCCGCTGTCGGCGGCAACGGCAAAAAGAGATGTGCTCAGGTAACGTTCACCGCCATCCGGCAATATCACAACCACCGTGCCCTCGGAGAGTTCCTGCGCCTCTTTTAAGGCCACGGCCATGGCGGCCCCACTGCTCATACCCACCAGCAATCCTTCTGTTTTTGCAAGGCGTCTGGCCATTTCAAAAGCCTCTTCGTCGTCAAGGTTCACCTTTTTGTCCAGACGCTGCTTTTCAAAAATCTCGGGACAATAGGCTTCCTTCATATTCTTTAGTCCCTGGATCTTGTGGCCCAGATAAGGTTCCACTCCGACGATTTGAATGGCGGGATTAAGCTGCTTTAATTTCCTGGAAGCGCCCATCAGGGTGCCGGTGGTACCCAGGCAGGCAACCAGGGTTGTAACGCTGCCGTCGGTCTGTTGCCAGATTTCCTGGGCAGTTCCGTGATAATGCGATTTCCAGTTGGCTTCGTTGTTGAACTGGTCAACGACAAAATAACGCCCGGGATCTTCCCGGGCCAGGCGATAAACCTCTTCGATGGCCCCATCGGTTCCCAAATGTCCGGGGGTCAGAAGAATTTCTGCACCACGGGCTTTTAAAATTTTTCGCCGCTCAACACTGACCGCTTCAGACATTGTCAGCATAAGCCGGTAGCCTTTCACCCCGCAAACCAGCGCCAGACCGATCCCGGTGTTGCCGCTGGTGGCTTCAATCACCGTTTTGTCCCGGGTCAGTTCACCGGATTTTTCTGCGGCCTCGATCATATACAGGGCCGGTCTGTCCTTTGTGGATCCACCCGGATTAAAGTATTCAAGTTTGGCCAATACTCTAACCCTGGGATTGGAGTTAAGCTTTCTGATTTCAACCAGCGGTGTGTTGCCGATGGTATCCAGGATTGTGTCAGTCATAGTGGCTCAATAATATTATATCTACAAGTTGCCGTCAATTTTGGTATTCAATAATAAATTCGGTTGAAATTTAATGTTGCGGGTTACGAGTTGCGTGTTGCGAGTTGTAATAAGGATAACATCCTATTTAAACCCCGTAACGCGGAACGCGCAACACGAGCGCAATATTATTCCGGGTGCACTCACTTTTAGAAAAACAAATTTAGATTTTGTCTTGGTCACGGTCGGCTACTTTAAATATTGCGCCAGCGCCTCCCAGCCTCCCAGCTTGAGAGCGCCTCC
>JAIVWA010000668.1:0-454 GCA_049190255.1 Gammaproteobacteria bacterium
AGCCCGCCATTTCGTTTTAGTCACTTTTTCCTGGATTTCAGGCTGGCTTTGAATGTATCCCAGAAATCTTGGTCGTTATCTTTCCAGGCTGCACCCCAGCGCCTTTCAAAATATGACGTGGGTAGTTTTTCCTGCCAGGTTTCCCAGGGATTGCGTCCCTCTTTTTTGGCTGTTAAAATATCAACCAGATATTCGGTGATTTCTGCAATTTCTTCCTTGGGAATATAGGAAGCCGCACCTTTTTTGATGGATTTGACAAGATTGTCAGGTGTAAAGGCGTGGGCTGTCAGCATGAGAGCCGGTATATTTTTCTGGATGGCAATTTCCAAAAGCCCATAGCCGTCAACACCCATAATGTCCAAAACAGCAATATCAAAATTTTGGGATTCCAGATAGGTTTTGGCCTCCTCAAAATTAGACGCTTTTACAAGCTCACACATATCCAGCAAGTCTT
>JAIVWA010000668.1:470-2618 GCA_049190255.1 Gammaproteobacteria bacterium
AACTTTTCGTGGGAGTGGCTTTCCAGCCACGAAAAGAAGTCGCTCTAAAGCTGTAATCGCTTAATCGCGGCTGGAAAGCCGCTCCCACAGACATTACACCAATCCTTTACTAACCCCGAACCTTGAACCCCGGAACCCCTGAACGGATACCCATTCTATATAGTGAATTTTTGCCAAGGTCAAATGGTTAGATTTGAATATGGCTCGTTATACCAAGCCAGGTTTGGCCGGTTAGCCCGTTAGCGGTTTGCCCGTAAAAAGTGGATCTTATGCGCCGGAGACGCACAAATCAGCTGTTAACAGGCTACCGGGCCAACGGCTCAACGGGCTCAACCTACTTTTTGTTCATTTGCTTTCGAGCTTTTCCATCTCCATTTCTTTCAACTTGCGCCGTAAGATTTTGCCGACCGCGCTTTTAGGCAGTTCATCGATAAACTCGATAATTTTGGGTACTTTGTAAGCAGCCAGATTCTCTTTGCAATATTTTACGACCTCATCCTCTGTTAGCGCGTCACCCTCTTTGATGACAATAAAAGCCTTGACGGTCTCGCCGCGGTAATCATGGGGGATGCCGATGGTGCAGGCCTCCAGAATTTTGGGATGACCCATGAGAACATCATCCAGTTCCACCGGATAGATATTATAGCCGCCGGCAATAATCATGTCTTTTTTGCGATCAACAATGCTGAGATAACCGTCTTCATCAAATTTGCCGATATCGCCACTTAGATACCATTCACCTTTGAGGACATTGGCGGTTTCCTCCGGTTTTTTATAATAGCCCATCATAATCTGGGGGCCTTTAATAGCAATTTCACCTTCCTCCCCAAGCGCAAGTTCTTTGTCGGAGTCGTCGACATCCACTATTTTAACGTCCGTGTCCGGTATGGGAATACCCACGGTACCCGGTTTTACCTCACCACCCCAGGGGGTCACGGTGGCAAAAGGGGCTGTTTCCGCTGAGCCGTAGACTTCACACATGGTGGCGCCGGTCAATTCTTTAAGGTCCCGGATGGTATCCGCAGCCAGAGGGGCAGCGCCTGAAAAAAAACCCTTGACGCAGGAAAAGTCTAATTTTCTGAACTCCGCATGCGCCAGCATACCCACAAACATGGTCGGTACACCGGGTACAAAGGTGGGTCGGTACTTTTTAATCAGTTCGACATTAATTTTGGCATCCGGTCGGGGGACCATCAGGTGCTGCCAGGCCTGCCAGATCATCAGGTTGGTGGTTGAAAAACCCGCTGCATGAAATATGGGATAGTTACCCACCAGTATTTCTTCCCCCGGATTTAATTCGGGAAACCAGGCCGCAAACTGCTGCACATTGCAGCTGGTGATCGCATGGCTCTGCATAACACCCTTACTGACGCCGGTTGTGCCTCCGGTATAAAGCAGGTTGGCCAGCGCATCCCATTGGCTTAGGTCCTCCAGGGGATCGGTTGAGTACCCGGCAATCAGATCTTTGAAGACGAATACATCTTCAGCCGGTTCTACCTTGCGGTACATATCTTTTTTAACAAAAGGAAAAAGTTGTTTTTTAGGAAAAGGCAGGTAGGAATTAATATGACATCCGATAATTTTTTCGATTTGGGTGTCGGCCTTTATCTTCTGCACCCGGGGAATCAAAAGCGTCAGGGTAATGATGATTCTGGAATCGGAATCGTTTAGCTGATATTGCAATTCCCGTTCGGTATAAAGCGGATTGTTTTGAGCCGTCACCGCGCCGATGCGAAAGACCGCGTAATTGGCAATGATCGCCTGAGGTATGTTGGGCAGACACAGGGCTACTTTGTCTCCGGGCCGGATGTCCATATCCTGCAGCGCACGGGCAAAGGCGTTGACAAGTCCGTCAAGTTCTTTGAAGGTGATTTTTTTACCCATATAGTTCAGGGCGGTATGGTTGGGAAAGTTTTTGGCCGATCGAGAAAGTGCCTGCGAAAGGGTGATCTTTTCATAATCCAGTGTCTTCTTTACCCCTGAAGCGTAAGATTTATGCCATAGCTTTTCTTCCATGGTGTTTCCTCCTTTCATATTTAGTTGAATAGTTGATTGAGTTGATTGGTTAATCAACTAACCAACCACCAATCCGTTTAACCGATCGAGCAACCCATCCGCTTCCGTCAGGATATCGTCTATGACCTGACG
>JAIVWA010000669.1:0-2617 GCA_049190255.1 Gammaproteobacteria bacterium
TAAGTCGGCTTTGCCTTCGCCGCATCTTTTAGAGATTGCCCCAACACCCAACAAACGTAACCATCTATGAATATAACTCGATCATGTACAGCCCTTGTCTTTCTGATTTCAAGAACTTGGCCAAATTGAGCTATATATTTTTCTGCGGCTGGCTTCAATTGTGCCGCGTTCTTTGAAAATAAGAGGCGAACAGAAACATCAGCCTTTCGAGATATAAGGTAGTGATTAACCCTACAACGTTAGTTAATGTTCTTTGACAAATCTTGCAACACGCCTTCGTCTATGTGACAAATAGGCTTTGTGGTTTTGATTCTGTACCCAGACAATCTGCTCGATCAGCGTTTCAAGAGTATGGCGCTTCATTGGCAGAATGACTCTGATCAGTACCCTAAGCTGCGGTAGCGTAATAGACGGTGCTTTTTTTTCCCAACCTGATTTTCAGGTGCCAGAGGAAGAAGTGAGCAAGCATGCACGTTAGCATGTGGTGATGCCACCCTGGAAATTTTCGTACCTCATAGTGATCCATGCCCAACTCGGATTTGGCTTCCTCAAAGCACTGCTCAATTGCCCATCGCAGTCCGCTGAGCCATACGAGCGTTTTTAGCCGTGTACTGGTGGAGGCGTTGCTGATGAAAAAGCTGTATTGCGGCTCATCGTCAAGCGTTCGCCGAATCAACAACCACACGGTTTTCTGCGGAAGCCCGGCCGCCGATAGTATGATCTGCCGACGGGTATACTCATAGATGATCGGCCCTTTGGTACCTTCGGATACTTTCCGACGGTACCAGAAATAGTCGTTGATATTTTTGGCCAACTCGTCTACGGCGATCGGTTTGCTGTCTGGGTCAACCAAGACGGTCTTGGTTTTAGTTTTTCCACCCCAAAGGTACTCTTTGGTGATGGCCATTGGTCGCTTTAGCCAACACAATGTATCTTTCGGAACCTGAGCAAAGTATGTTTTGTCTGGCAAGGCTTCAACTGCTTCGATAAATTCCGGACTGACACCATATAAGGAGTCGGCTAACACATATTTGAAGGGCAGCGCTCCTTGTTTAACAATGGCACCGAGCATGTCCACAGCCAACTGGGGTTTGGTGCGAAAAACAGTTTCTGTGGGTAGTTTGCACTTTCTCCGGCGTTCAAAATATGCGTCGGTGAACCACTTTTGGGGAATAAACAGTTGCTTGTCGACGAGAGCGTATCCTTGCTCTGAGACGTAGGCGGCGAATACACCAACTTGGCAGTTATCGACTTTTCCGATAGTGCCACAATATTGTCTGGCAACGCCTATAGAGTCTTGGCCTTTTTTAATGAAGCCACTTTCATCAAAGATTAGTGCACCGTTTGGGCTGCCAAGATCGTCATTTATAAGATTACGATATTTAGCGATCATATTTTCATCGTCCCAGGGCGCATCGCTTACAAAACGTTGCATGGCCCTGACGTTACCGTCTTTCACAGCCAAGGCGATTGGTTCAATAGATTTACGTTCTAACGGACTGAATTGGCCCACCATGTATTTAAAAAAGTGTTCTCTTGATTCACTACGCTGAAAACAATCAGCAAATTGTTCGTGAAAGCCGCCGAGTTCATTCATAAAGTCTTTGACATCGCCTTTGCCAAGATCAAATTTTGGTACTGAGTAAAGGTGATCATTACATCGAATGGCTGGTAGCATGGTCTGCCTCCTTTTTTAAGGGGTTGTATCGTTGTATAACAGACCTTGCTAAAAATATCAAGCTATATTATTAATAAGTATCGTTGTAGGGTTAAGCCCTTCTATGATTCGATCGACGATGTCTTCGAATTTAATGTACCGGCCGATCAGGATACGGCCGCGCTGGGCAAAGTCGGGTTTGAGCGCCAGCAGGGCGCGAACACACGCCTGCCCCTCTTCAATTCTTCCCAAATGACCGCAAGCAGAAGCTTTCAATAACGGATCCCAGTGGCATTCCGGGATCATGAGATTGAGGGTTTCCCGGTATGCCTTTTCGTAATTCCCTACTCGAAACCAGTTAAAACACACCGCGTGGTGGACCCAGGGGCGATAATATGGGTTTAATTGCATGGCCTTTTTTATGTAATTTAAACCGCGCTCCCATTCTCCTGCCAGGCTCATCAGCCAGCCGATAACATCCAAATACATCAGTGAGCATGAATACAGGTTATACGCTGTTTCAGCTTGGCATCGTGCCTCCGGGAGCTTGTTTTCCAAAAGCCGGACATAAGCCAGTATCGCTCGGGCGCGTCGGTTGGTCGGATCAAGGCTGACCCCTTTCTGGGCGTACTCCACGGCCTTTTCCAGGGGCGTCGGCAGATCGACCATTTCCAGCCCGTAGTTGTTGGCATATTGAGCATGGCGTTTTGGGATAAAACGCTTCTATTTTAAGCATTTAGTGGAAATCGTTTTCCCCTAAACGCCATTTGTTTATCCTAAATTTAGTGCACAAGCATCACGTTTCCTTTTATAAATCGACAAATCAATCAGGGCGGATTAATTAAGATTACATATCATTTTTTCAAGTTTTCAAGGGGGTTCCAATGAAACCAAAATGGAAAACGGGGATCGTGCTTATGCTGTGCTGCATGGCCATGGCCGTATCAGGGGCGGACGTTG
>JAIVWA010000670.1:0-2612 GCA_049190255.1 Gammaproteobacteria bacterium
TCGTCACGATAGGGCGTGACTATGGCGCGGCAGGCAGGGCGTAAGGCGTAAGGCGCAGGGCGCAAGGCATAGAATCCTGATTCTTTAACCCTATACCACATATTCCCAGCAACCATGGACCAGTGACCAGAGGCCAGTAATCAGTGACGAACATCCAGAATCGAGCATCGAGCATCGAGTATCCAGTATCGAGCATCGAGCATCGAGTATCCAGTATCGAGCATCGAGTATCCAGTATCCATCCAAACCATCATAACTATGTAATCAATGTAACAGTGTGGATTATTTTCCACAGTTTTAGGGTAATAAATTACCCAACTTCAAGTCAAGAATAACCAGAATTCTTTCTATCTATCTGTAATTATATACTATTACAAAATTTCTGCTTAAATGGTATATCTTTTGCAACTGTCCAAATAAAAGAACATTTTTACTGTACAAACCTAAAAACATGTGCTATAGATATTTTTACCCGGTAAAAAAAACCGGGTTTTAAATAGTCCGGCAATTGAAATAGAATCTGCCGGATCACATAAAACGGGATTAAGGGAATCTAAAACCCCTATCCATAGCAACTATATAACCTCCCAAAAAGAAATCCGAAGGAGACTTTGCCCTCTTTCGGATTTCGACGTTCTGCATAAAGCGATTTTTATTTCTCACCACGGATTTTTCACGGAATGACACGGATTGGAATGGATTCTATTTTTATTAATAATTTAGACAGGATTAACAGGATTTTCAGGATTTATTTATCTTTCTTAGTTTCCGGCCACCGGCCCATAGGGCCTATGGCCCGGAGGGAAGAAACTAAGAAAACTCCATCCGCCTGCGGCGGAAAAAAAGACCTCAACAGCCCAAATACATTGTTTCTAACCCATAATGATGATTAGGCATGAATCACTTCGCCGAAGGCGATTGGGTTTCCAGGCTTTCTTCCGGAAAGCCTTGAAAAGAATATCCTGACAATCCTGTTAATCCTGTCCAAATTTACTTTTTAAAATAGAATCCAATCCTTAATATTGTCTGTGAAATTCCGTGTATCTCCGTGGTTAATTTTCTTTCTGCCTAAAACTGATTTTCCCATATACCCGAACAGGATCAGGACAAACAAGATCGCCAGTTCACGGCCGCGGATTTCAGACCAGATATTTGATTTGCCGCCGGGCTGATCAGCAGCAGCGGATATGAAGCAGCTTACATTTGAAAGTATGCTTTCCACTAATTTATCGAGTGCTGAATCAGAAGAACCGGAACTGTCCGCCACAGGGGAATCCGTACCAACGGCAAGCGGATCTACAATGATTCCGTTTTCGATTCCGTCGGCATCGCCGAAACCACCGTCTTTCAGGGTCAGATAAACCACCTGGCGATCGGGGCTGAATTCGGCATAATCGGAATAATCAAACCATTCAGCATTAATGGAGTCATATTTATATAATTTGCCTTCGTCAAATGCGGCCTCGGATAAATAGATGGCCACCACGGTCTCATCACCGGGAGCATTGACCAGTATTTTAAAATTGATTAATCCAAACTGGATGGCTGCGGGTGTGCCCTCTGGGTTGGGAGCTGTAATAACCTCGGTTGCGTCTTCAATTTCCATGGACACAATGGAAGTTACGTTTTCAGAATCTTTAATGCTGACCCCGATCTGGAAGTCTTCGGCATCACTGTTAACACATTTGATATCGGTCTGGTCCCGGTCCGGGGTGCCGTCATTATCAAGATCCAGGTCGACTGCCACTTCCTGATAATCCGGGATACCGTTGCCGTCAGCGTCATGGCTCGCAAAATCTGTTGTATAGGTTCCAACAGCGGACCAATCCGAGGCCGCATCATGGTTGTTAATGAAACGCACTTTCCAGGTGTAGTCCGTGTCTTCTTCCAGGATCAGTTTCGGCACCTTTAATGATGTCAGCGAAATAGGACTGGTGACATCGAGCACGCAAAAATTATCATCCGCCCTGAAGATCTGCCACCGGGATTCGGCGTGAACGTCATCGGTGTCCGGGTCATAAAATTCGTCCGTCCTCAACTCCGGTGTCAACGACACAATTTCGTCATCAAACGGCGTTAAAATGACCGGGGCTTCAGGTTCGTAAAGGTCTTCGAATGTATAGGGACCGGTTCCTTCCTGGTACTCTTCAAGATTGCTGATCCCGTCACCATCGGGATCCCCGGCCGCATCATTCACCAGCGGATCCAAATGGTTTACTATTTCCCAGGCGTCCGGCATGCCGTCGCCATCGTCGTCGTCGTCGGAATTGTTCCCGATTAAGTCACCATCCGTGTCGATGGTCTCATCCGGATCATCCGGAAAAGCATCCTGGTCATCCGGTACACCGTCACCATCGCTGTCTACCGAATCAACTGTGTGAATCAGCTCCAGCGAATAAGCACTTGCATTACCGCTGTCATCATAGGCGGTTGCAGCAAAATAATAGGTGATACCCTCCTGAAGGTCGGGAACAGTGTACTGGGTGGCGCCGCCGACATTATGGCTGTTAGTATAGTTACGGCTGGAGGTACCCCAGTAAAGGATGTAACCGTCGGGCACCGGGTCGTTCTGATCCCAGGCCACGGTGACCGGTGTCAGAGCATGGGCCATC
>JAIVWA010000671.1:0-2611 GCA_049190255.1 Gammaproteobacteria bacterium
GGAGAAAATCCGATGCCCGGTACGATGTTCGACGGAGCGAAGGCGGCCAACTCGACTTCAGCGAAATAGTTATCAGGATTGCGGTTCAGCTCCATGGTGCCGACATCGATCAGGGGGTAGTCACCATGGGGCCAGACCTTGGTCAGATCGAACGGATTGTAAGGCGTTTTTTCGGCGTCTTCTTCAGGCATCACCTGCACACAGAAACGCCATTTCGGAAAATCGCCACTCGCAATGGCGTTGAAGAGGTCTTCTTGGGTGGACTCGCGGGTCCGGCCGACGACCTCCGCGGCCTCGGCATTGGTCCAATGCTTGTGGCCCTGCATGGTCTTGAAATGAAACTTGACCCAAAAACGCTCATTCCGGGCGTTGATTAAGCTGTAAGTGTGGCTGCCGTAACCGTTGATGTGACGCACACCGATCGGCAGACCGCGGTCCGACATCAGAATCGTCACCTGATGCAGCGATTCCGGGGACAGCGACCAGAAGTCCCATGCCGCGGTAGCTGAGCGCAGGTTGGTCCTGGGATGCCGCTTCTGGGTATGAATGAAGTCCGGAAACTTGTAGGGGTCGCGAATAAAAAAGACCGGTGTGTTGTTTCCCACCATGTCCCAGTTGCCTTCCTCGGTGTAGAACTTCAAGGCAAAACCACGCACATCGCGCTCTGCATCGGCGGCACCGAGCTCGCCGGCCACCGTCGAAAAACGCGCGAACATTTCAGTTTTTTTGCCGACCTCGGAAAAAATCTTGGCTCGGGTGTACTTCGTAATATCGTGGGTGACCGTTAAGGTGCCGTGGGCGCCCCAGCCTTTGGCGTGAACAGGGCGCTCGGGAATCCGTTCACGGTTCTGGTGGGCCAGCTTCTCGATCAACTGGTAGTCCTGCATCAGAAGCGGACCCCGCGGCCCTGCGGTAATTGAGTTCTGGTTGTCGGCCATAGGGTTTCCGGCCGATGTTGTTAAAATCTTTTTTTTCTCAGACATTTTTTCCTCCTTTTTCATTCAGGATTTTTTATTCTGACAATCCGGGCAGATCCCAAAAAAATCCAGGCGGTGATTGATAATCAGAAATCCGGTTTCCTGTTCCAACTCCTCGGTCATATCGCGTAGACTGGACAGGTCCGGGTCAATAATCTTTTTGCACCGGGTACAAACCAGATGCGGATGGGGATAGGGCTTGTTACCGTCATAGCGGTTGCTGCCGTCACTGAAACCAAGCTCCAAGACTTCACCTATTTCTTTCATCAGCGATACGGTTTTATAAACGGTGGCCAGACTGGTGGTCGGAAAATCGATTTTGACCTGCTCATAAACCAGCTCGACACTGGGATGGCCAGTGCCGGTCGCCAATATTTTTAGCACGGCCAATCGCTGAGGAGTGATGCGATAGTCCCTTTCACGCAATTTTTCGACCATCTGATTTAGGCGACGGCTCGAATCGGCCATTGGATTACTCATACAAGTTAGGATTGGTATTCGCTATCATTAAAAGAGAATCATTATTATTAAAGAATTATTCTCGGTAACTTGCCATCATTCTTTCCTGTTGTCAAGCATTTTTACCCCTTTACTTTTGCATTCGTTTAACCTATTATAGGAGCCTATGCGATAAAAAGAGCCCCGGTTGTGGTTGTCTCCGCCGGGAAAGGAGAAGCCTTGCATGGATTTTAGTATGATTAAAAGGCTGCAACTACCAAAACTGGACCTGCGCAATATTGAATGGCCCCGGTTTGATTTTTCCGGAATCCAATGGCCAAAGATGCCGAAACTCAGAATCGGTGATGCCGTTGCCCGACTGCCCATTATTCAGGGTGGCATGGGGGTAGGAATATCCCTGTCGGGATTGGCTTCGGCCGTGGCCAATGAAGGCGGCATCGGCGTGATTGCCGCCAATTCCATCGGTATGCTGGACCCCGAATATTATGCCAAAAATAAAGATGCCAATTCGATCATCTTGCGAAGGGAAATCCGCAAGGCCCAAGAAAAGACCGCGGGCCTCATCGGCGTCAATATTATGGTGGCAGTGGATGATTATCCTGATCTTGTCAGGGTCGCCATTGAGGAAAAAATCGATATGGTTTTTCTGGGCGCCGGGCTGCCGATCAAGGGCATTCCGGTTGAAGATCTCAGGGCGGCCGGGGTTAAAGTCATCCCGATCGTGAGCTCCGCCAGGGCGGCTGCGTTGATCTTTAAATCGTGGTCGAAGAGATATAAGGATATTCCCGATGCGGTGGTGGTCGAGGGACCCAAAGCAGGCGGGCACCTGGGATTTAAAGCGAATCAAATCGATGATCCTGATTTTGCACTTGAACTGATACTGCCCGAGGTTGTAGCCGAAATCAAGGCCTTTGAAGATCTATACCACCGGACGATCCCGGTGATTGCGGCCGGCGGCATTTATACCGGCGCTGATATCCACAAGGTTTTCAAACTGGGTGCCAGCGGCGTCCAGATGGGGACCCGCTTTGTGGTCACCCATGAATGCGACGCCAATATCAGATTCAAGGAAGCCTATCTTGCCTGCCGTGAAGAGGACATCGAAATTATTAAAAGCCCGGTGGGTATGCCCGGCCGGGCGATCAAAAACAGATTTTTAAAAGATATCGCCGCCG
>JAIVWA010000672.1:0-2604 GCA_049190255.1 Gammaproteobacteria bacterium
ATAAAACCAATCTGAGTTTTGAAAATTACATTAAGGACACAACACCAAGTATACAGGAAAAATTAATCGTGGTTTCACCAAATACAGATGGAAATCTACAGGGGTGGTGGCATCCGGAAAAAAAACAACCGGATCCTAATGATCGCGCCTTCCAAGAAGCCTTTCACCGGGTCTATCGTCCATTATATATCGTTGACCTTAACGGAAAGGCAGCTGTCGCCCAGGACGGCACCATGACCATTGGGAAGGTCAAACCACCCGGGTCCGATTTATGGCCGCTTTTGGGCTATGCACCCGCTTTACACCCACAGGATTTGGGCGATCCGGCATTTAAGAAAAATCATAACCTTCAGTACGCTTATGTTGCCGGCGCCATGGCCAATGGTATCACATCGGTTGAAATGGTCGAAGAAATCGGCCGCGCCGGAATGATCGGTTTTTTTGGTGCCGCCGGACTCATGCCCAATGAAATTGAGGCTGCCATCCATACCCTCAAACAGCGCATGGGCGCTCACCCTTTCGGTTTTAACCTGATACACAGCCCGACGGATCCCGAACTGGAGACCGCCACGGTCGATCTCTACCTAAAACAAGGGATTAAACTGGTCAGCGCCTCGGCTTATCTGGACCTAACGTTGCCGCTGGTCTATTATCGTGTCAACAACCTTCAGCGGGATGATAACGGGGATGTGGTCAGTTCCAACAAAATCATTGCCAAAGTGTCCCGGGTCGAGGTTGCCAGCAAATTCCTGGCACCGCCCCCTGAAAAATATTTAAGGCAACTGGTCGAGCGAAACATGATTTCCTCTGATCAGGCCGAATTGGCCGCTGAAATCCCGATGGCGGAGGATTTGACGGCCGAAGCTGATTCCGGCGGCCACACCGACAACCGTCCGGCCTTAACGCTGCTGCCCACCATGCTGGCTTTGCGCGATGAAATATCCAATCATTATGGTTATAAAAACCCCGTCCGCGTGGGGCTTGCCGGCGGTATTGCCACGCCGGATTCAACCGCCGCAGCATTCGCAATGGGGGCGGCTTATGTGCTTACCGGATCGGTAAATCAGTCTTGTGTGGAAGCCGGCACTTCAGATACCGTCCGTCAGATGCTGGCCGAGGCGCACCAGGCGGACGTCACGATGGCACCGGCGGCCGACATGTTTGAACTGGGTGTTAAAGTGCAGGTGCTGAAGCGAGGGACCATGTTCGCCCTGCGGGCAGGCAAACTTTATGAACTGTATACCCGTTACAACAGCTATGAAGAGATACCCTCCAATCAACGCGAAATTTTCCAGCGTGATTTTTTCAAATGCAGTTTTCAGGAGGAATGGCAGCAGACCAAACTTTTTTTTGCTGAGCGCGACCCCAAACAGATTGAACTTGCCGAAAAAAACCCCAAACACAAGATGGCCCTCGTATTTCGTTCCTACCTTGGCCGAAGCTCGAACTGGGCCAACAGCGGTGACCAGACCAGAAAGATTGACTACCAAATATGGTGCGGACCGGCCATCGGTGCTTTCAACCATTGGGTCAAAGGCACATTTCTTGAAAACTGGCAAAATCGCAGAACCGTTACGGTGGCGATGAATCTCATGCTGGGTGCCGCAGCAACCACCCGGGTCAATTGGCTGCGCCAACAGGGGATTTCGCTGCCCCATGGTGTAACCAGATTTAGTCCGCTTAAATTGCGTGAGATCTTAGAGTTGCTGGAAGAACGGATTTAGATATTGGCGGCTCAATCATCCTCCAATGACCTCAAAAACCGGCGGCGCAGGTTACTGATATTTAAAACCTGATGGCTGGCAGCTGCATTTACGGGCGATTCTCTTTTTGCGGGATTGATTGAGGATTCAATGAATCGTTCCTGGCGCACAGGGGCCGCATGAAACTCAACAGATTCCTGGGCGATGAGCCCTTTCGTCAAATAAAAAAAGGCTGAATCGTTGTTATCGCCAATAATAGGCCGGTAAATTGCTATTTGATAGTGTTGAATAATAAATTTTGTTCTATTTTCCGAAGGGCAAGTACCGGAAAAATTATAATAAAAACCACGATCAACCAACCAGCTTTGCAAATCGTGCATAATTTGCCTGGCCTCAGGAATGCTGAATTTCAGATCGCCAACCAGATAACCTCCGAGGAACACGGTAAAGGCTTCATCCGGATTGTACTGCCGCGCATAACCCGACTGCAAGCCACCCAACGGATCCGGTGGCAAAAATTCGCGTGACCACCGCTTCCATCGGGCCAGTTTTATTTTAAATTTTTGTGAGAGTTCCTGATTGGTATAGAATTTAATCATGGATGATAACCATTAAATAACTCGCAACCCATAACACGTAACTCGCAACCCGCAACCCGTAACACGCAACTCGCAACCCGTAACACGTAGCCCGTAACCTGCAACCAAGATTAGTTGAATAGTTGATAAGTTAAATAGTTGATTAGGTTGAAGGATTTCAGCCTATTTGACTAACCGACCCCCTGTAATCAACTCAATCAACTTAATCAACTCAATCAACTATATGTACCCGTAACCCGTACCTCTTATACACTTGTTATCTCAATATATCAACTAATTATTTTAAAGCAATCCCTTGAAAT
>JAIVWA010000673.1:0-2585 GCA_049190255.1 Gammaproteobacteria bacterium
ACCACAAGGCCAGAAGTTTTTACCCACGAGGCAGCGGGTGTCTTCAAACTCCTGGGTCACCCACGGCAGAGTGACCTTCAAAGAAGTGGTGGTTTCCATATTGGCGTAAGCAATTTGTTTGGCCTTGCTGTACATCTCGAATACGGCCTTCGGCAGCCCCGGATTCGCCTTAATCGCGTCTTTGTGTATGCCCACAACGTGCATAATTGGGAACAAGCCGGTTTTTTTGAAGTATTCTTTCTCTGCCGCACGAACATCCGGGAACAACTGCTTGATCTTCGGATTACCGTCCAGGAAGGCTTTTGGCGTAATCGCGGTAATCAGCGCATCACAGTCACCGTTGAGCAGCAACTCGGACTCATCGATACCGGGAGGACCCTGTTTGATCGGAAAGTCAGCCGGGAAAAAATACTTGGAACCACCATCGCCAAAGGCACTCCATCCGGAGCCTGTGAGCTCGCCCTTATCGGAGGACTTCGTGGTCTCGATCCACTGCATATCATCGGCCTTGACCCCATATTCATCAAGCAGAAATCCGCGAATCCAGGTGTTGGCACTCATCCCGTAGCCCGGTGTTCCTACCCGCTTGCCGCGTAGGTCCCTTGGCGTCTTAATACCTGCGTCGGCATGCACAAACACATTACGATGCCTGAAGATGCGCGAAATGAACACGGGGATGAGGATGTAAGCCCGAAAGTCTTCATTGATATACTTTGAAATATAGGGAATCAGCCCCAGTTCGCTCACCGCATATTTCGGTTCAGGGCCAAACGCATAATCATTGACCGCGTAGATATCCTCGTAGTGGAAACTGACTTCAGTGCCTTCGATACCTATCTGTCCATCCATGATGGCGCGGACTCGGTCATAGTCATAACCGGCAATTTTGATTCGATCTTTTCCAGTTTCGTCGGCTTGCGCTGTCTGGCCTCCGAATATACCCAGTGTGCAGCCTGCAACTCCTGTTGCCGATAGTTTTATAAAGTCGCGTCGACTGGCTTCATTCTTGTTCATAGCGTACCTCCTGTCTTTGGCAAATATTGATTTGAGCGGATGCCACATAAGCTTAACCCTACAACGATACTTAAGTATATTTATTATTGATTATGGCCACATAATCTGTTATACTCCGAAACTAAAACCAAAAGGAGGCAGATTATGTTACCACAAATTCGAAACCAAGAGCATCTATTTCCTGTTCCCAAGTTTACTGTATCCAGCGCTGATGTTAAAGACTTTACAAATGAACTCAAAGGGTTCCACGAAGTATTCAGTGACTGTTTTCACCGTAGCGAATCCAGAGGTCATTTTTTTCGCTACATGGTCGGTCAATTCAGTGAGCTTGAAAGAAAGTCTATCGAACCGATTGCGTTAAACGTTGAAGACGGCAATGTTCGTCCCATGCAGCGCTTTATAAGCGAGGCCGAATGGGATGACGATAAAATATTAAATAAGTATCATAGTCTTGTTAATGAAGATATGGGCACGGATGATGGCGTCTTGATATTCGATGAAAGCGGATTCGTTAAAAAAGGTAATGACTCAATCGGCGTTGGCAGACAATACTGTGGTAGCATCGGCAAAGTCGAAAACTGTCAAGTTGGTGTTTATACCGCTTACGCATCTCCGTATGGTTATGCCCTGTTAGATAAACGCTTGTTCATTCCGGAAAAATGGTTTTTAGATGATTACCAACTCAGGCGTAAAAAATGTAAACTGCCTGAGGATATTGAATTTAAAACCAAGCCCCAGTTGGCTGTTGAAATGCTTAACAATATAGTTGATGAAGAAATTGTTCCCTTCAAATATGTGTTGGCTGATTCATTGTATGGTGCAAGTCCTGAATTCATTGCAACGGCAGAATCTTTAATCGGTACCACCTACTTTGTACAGGTACCAGAAGATACAAGATGCTGGCTTAAAAGACCGGTTACCAGAGAAAAACAATATAAGTATAAGGGAGAGATCCGGTCGAAAACGGTTTTAGAAAAAACCGAAAAAAAACCCATAGCCGTCAGCACCCTGGCCACTAACATCAACGCTTATTTCTGGTATCGGCGAAAAGTCTCCGAAGGCACCAAGGGGCCTATCGAGTATGAATTTACAAAAAGACGCATCATTTTGTCAAACCATGACTTACCGCAAAAGACCGTATGGCTGATTATTCGGCGCACGATCGAAGAGGAGCCGGTCTACAAATATTTTTTAAGCAATGCCCCAACCAGTGCCAGGTTAAGCCTTTTCGTTTGGTTAAGCGGCATCAGATGGGCCATCGAACAGTGCTTTGAGGAGACCAAGTCTGAACTTGGTATGGATCATTACGAAGTCCGTAAATACGCAGGCTGGCACCATCATATGTTAACATCTATGCTCGCTCACTTTTTTTTGTGGCATCTTAAAATACGATTGGGAAAAAAAAACACCGTCTATTACTTTATCGCAGCTTAGAATACTGTTGGAAGCTGTGCTACCGCTGCGAAATTATGATGTCGATGCGGCTATTGAACTAGTAGTATGGATCCAGAAAAAGAATCATGCGGCATATCTTTCGCATCGAAAGAAAAGAATCATTGCTTCGATGAAAT
>JAIVWA010000674.1:0-2583 GCA_049190255.1 Gammaproteobacteria bacterium
TCGTGCGCTCGGCCGCGGCCGGCACCGTATCCTCTTTAACCATCATCTTGACCGTATCGGCAATGGGTTGCAGCAGTCCGAACTTTCCGGCGCGGTTGGGGCCGTAGCGAATTTGCAGCCGGGCAATGAACTTTCTTTCCACCAGCACCAGATAGGCAGCCACCAGCAACAGGCCTACCATAATTACCAGCAGTTTGATCAGTAAAAATATGAAGCCGATGATCCAGTCCATAGCGTCAGAAAATTATCACCTGTAAAAAGTTAATTCAAAATTGCCTATATTCCTTTGGTCTTGCGATTGTGGAGTACTGGAGTGATGGAGTATTGGAGTGTTGTAACAAGACATCAACCTTTAATCCATTACTCTAGTACTCCAATACTTCAACACTTCGAATTTAGTTTACATCAATCAGAACCCACTTTATTAATTCTTTCTTTGCCAATCACTACCCTGCCGGTTTCAAAAATCTGCCAGGCTAATATCCGATGCCTCGGAATAACCAGCACACCGGGAGCCATGTTTTCAGCAACCCTGAGATTAACTTCAAGGCTGCCGTTTTCCGTTTCAATTACGACCCGGTTGCCGTCACTCAGATCCAGACTTTCGGCGTCGCTGGTGTGCATGGTGGCGCAAGGCTCCGGTTCCAGCTCCCACAAACAGGAAGAGTAGGCGGAAAGCTCTTCGGTGCCGAATGTCCAGTCCACCAGAATCACTTCCAGGTGGTCATCCTGCAGTTTGGTTTTATCAAATGGTGAAGTATAATCGCCCTTAAAGCGCAGATCGGCATTGGCCACCGATTGAAGACGCACACCCTCATCCGGAATATCTTCCATTGATGGAAGGTTCGCAAATTCGGGCAGGACATCAGCCAGCCAGGCCCGATCGTTCGTGTGTTCGATATTCTTATCTGCCAACTTCGCCAGCATTCTCCAGGCCGGGCGGGCCTCTGCTTCGGGTATGCCGGCACCATAAATTCGCGCAGGATGGTCACCACCGCCGCTTTGAACAATCGGCTGCCCCCCTTCATAGGCCTGCGCGGCAACCTGCACGCGTCCTTCCTGGTTGATAAATAGCCCGCCGGCTTCATACAGGGTTGCGGTCGGCAAAAACACATGCGCTTTTTGAACGGCTTCAGAGTCGAGATAGTCCATGACAATCAGTAATTCAAGCTTTTCGAGAGCGCCTTCCAGGCGTTTTCGATCTTCAAACTCCCGCCAGGGATCACATTCAGCCAGAATCAGGGCTTTGATGTCGCCGTTTTCAATCCCTTCAATTATCTGCAAAAAGGACCTGTCCCTATCGGAAATAAGCCCGCAGCCAAAAGCATTGGCACCCGGCAGCAGGTAGAACAGCCCGGCCCTTTTTTGGGCTGCCCGCAAAAGCAGGGCAACATCCGCGGCAAGTCCGGGAACCTGATGCGGTACGATGTCGGTGCCGCAAACAATCACCGGCTGAAGGCTGTTTTGCAGATCATGGGTAACCCCGGAAATCAACTCCCTCCAGGTTTCGTCAACCCTGTCACCGTCAGGCACAGCATCATAAATTTCTGCCGCCCTTTCTCCGAGAGATGCTGCCGCGGTTCGATCAACAGCGCCTTTCATCAAGTTTGCGGTTAAAACACTCAGTTCATCCAAGGCCGCCGGCAGATGGATAAATTCCAGCGGCAACGAAACGGGCCGGGGGTCCAGCACCACAATTGCCGCCCCCTTTCTTTGGGCCTGTCGCATGGCCAGCGCCAGCATGGGCGCCTCATTGATCGGATCCGCCCCCAACACAAGGATGAAGTCCGCCTTTTCAACCTCCCGTAAAGATACGGCCAACTCCGGTTCCAGCCGGGTAACTGCGGTTTGCACTTTTGCAGTTATGGCCTGATTCATAAAAAATACCGGATCTCCCCAGTCATTGACCCGGCAAAGATGCTTGAGCATAACCTGGGTCTCCAGGCTGCTGCGGGATGAGCCGACGGCTGCCACCGCAAGGGGTCCCGCATCCTGACGAATTTGGGCCAGCTTTTTATGGGCGGCCCGGACAGCTTCGTCGATGGCCACCTGACGGCCGTTAATTAATGCCGACCGCGGTCTGGATTCAAGGCTGGTGTAAAAATGACCGTAACGCCCGCGATCACAGATAAAATAACCGTTGACGGCTTCGCTGAAGCGGGCTTCCTGCCGCCGGGCTTCGCGATAGCGAAAGCTGATTACGGTATGGCACCCCAGGCTGCAGTTGATACACACAGTGGGGCATCGCTGGTAATCCCAGCGCCTTCCGAAAAACCGGGAGGGCTTATCCGTATAAACCCCCGTGGGACATATATCACTGAGATTTCCGCTAAAAGGGCTTTCCAGGAGGCCGTCTTTAAAGCGTCCGAAATAGGTGCGATCAGCGCTGCGCATGACACCCAGATCCAGATAGCCGGTGTATTCCTGATAGTACCGGGAGCACCGGTAGCAGTGGATACAGCGATTCATCTCATGTTGTACCAGGGGGCCCAGATACTGATCGGTGTAGGTGCGTTTGTTGCCCGCAAACCTTCTGATGCCGTGTCCGCCGGAAACCGTCATATCCTGCAGCAAACAATGACC
>JAIVWA010000675.1:0-2581 GCA_049190255.1 Gammaproteobacteria bacterium
AATTGGAACATTATTTGACTTTCGGTTAATTGTCACCTTTTGGGCGTCTCTTGATCCGCGATACTCGTTACTCGATACTCGATACTGGATACTCGATATTGGTTTCTGGTCGCTTGACACAGGCTAAATGTTGCCGGTGGTATAGTTGCTGTTACAACTTGATATTCGATACTCGATTCTCGATACTCGATGACATTCTGACTGGTCCGTAAATGAAGATCATCAAGGATCGAGGATCCGGTATCGAGCATCGAGCAACCAGCATCGAGCATCCAGCATCGAGTATCTCGAGTCGAATATCTACTAACTTTGAATATTTGATATTTTGCTAAATTAAGCATTTATGGAGGAATTTCGACTATGTCCGAGCATCCCGATAAGCAAAAATGGATTGATCTTGCGACCAAGGAGTTGAGAGGAGAGCCGCTGGAGTCGTTAGACTGGTTAACGCCGGAAGGGATCCCGGTAAAGCCGATGTACACCGCCGAAGACATTGAAGGCCTGGAGCATGTCAACACCCTGCCCGGATTGCCGCCTTACGTGAGGGGCCCCAAGGCGACCATGTATGCCGGAAGACCCTGGACCATCCGTCAGTATGCCGGATTTTCCACTGCCAAGGAATCCAATGCCTTTTACCGCCGGTGTCTGGCGGCCGGCCAGAAAGGGCTTTCCGTGGCCTTTGACCTTGCCACGCATCGGGGCTTCGACTCCGATCACCCCCGGGTCGTCGGTGATATCGGCAAAGCCGGGGTTGCGGTGGACTCGGTCGAAGATATGAAAATTCTTTTCGATCAGATTCCTCTGGATCAGATGACGGTTTCCATGACCATGAACGGGGCCGTCCTTCCCATTTTAGCGGGCTACATTGTGGCTGCCGAGGAGCAGGGCGTCAGCCAGGACAAATTAAGCGGCACGATCCAGAATGACGTCTTAAAGGAATTTCTCACTCGCAACACCTATATTTATCCGCCCGGGCCCTCCATGCGCATCGTCTCGGATATCATCGCTTACTGCTCGAAAAATATGCCCAGATACAACTCCATCAGTATCAGCGGCTACCATATGATGGAAGCCGGGGCGGATTCCGTGCTTCAAACCGCATTTACCATGGCTGACGGTGTGGAATATGTTCGCGCGGCTTTGAATACCGGACTGGACATCGATGCCTTTGCGCCGCGGCTGTCCTTCTTTTTTGGAATCGGGATGAACTTTTTCATGGACATTGCCATGTTAAGGGCCGCGCGATTTTTGTGGCATAAACTGATGAGTCAGTTTAACCCCAAAAATCCGCGATCAAGCATTTTGCGCACCCATTGCCAGACCTCCGGGTGGAGCCTGACCGCCCAGGACCCTTACAATAACATCATTCGAACCACCCTGGAGTGTCTGACCTCCGCCCTGGGCGGGACCCAGTCTTTGCATACCAACTCCTTTGACGAAGCGGTGGGTTTGCCGACGGATTTTTCGGCCCGTATTGCCCGCAACACCCAGATTATCGTTCAGGAAGAATCGCAGATCTGTCAGGTCGTCGATCCTCTGGCCGGTTCCTATTACGTCGAAGCGCTGACCGATGGGATTGTGCGCGCGGCCGGCAAAATTATTGCCGAAGTGGAAGAGATGGGCGGCATGGCCAAGGCCATTGAAACCGGAATGCCCAAATTGCGCATCGAAGAGTCGGCGGCACGCCGCCAGGCCCGGATCGATCAGGGCAAAGATGTCATCGTCGGGGTCAATAAATATCAAATCGATGAAGATGTCGACCTGGAAATACTGGAGGTTTCGGCCAGCGTGCGCGACGAGCAGATTGCAAGGCTCAAGGAATTAAAAGCCTCCCGCGACAACAAAGCCGTTCAAAAGGCGTTGGATGCCCTGACCCATGCCGCCACATCCGACGACAACCTGCTGGAGTTGTGTATCGATGCCGTCCGGCTCAGGGCAACGGTTGGCGAAATTTCCGATGCCCTTGAGAAAGAGTTCGGGCGTTACGTGGCCACCACCCAGTGCATTTCCGGGGTGTATGCCGCGGAGTATGGCAAGGATGAAATCATTGACGCCGTGCTCAAGCGAACCGAACAGTTTCAGGAAAAAGAGGGGCGGCGACCCAGGATACTGGTAACCAAAATGGGCCAGGACGGTCACGATCGTGGAATCAAGGTGATTGCCACCGGGTTTGCCGATCTGGGGTTCGATGTGGATATCAGTCCCCTGTTCCAAACGCCCGGGGAAGTTGCCAAAATGGCCGTCGAAAACGATGTGCATGTTGTCGGCGTATCCAGTCAGGTTGCAGCTCACAAAACCCTGGTACCTCAACTGGTCGAGGCTCTGAAAAGCGAGGGCGGAGAGGATATCCTGGTGGTCGTCGGCGGCATTATTCCGCCGGCCGACTACGATTTTCTCTACGATGCGGGAGCGGCCGGAGTATTTGGCCCCGGGACACCGGTCACCGAATCGGCCAATCAGGTGCTGAATGCCCTAGAGAGGGCTGAGCCTGCGGCTAAATAGTTGAATAGTAATTGATGAGGGCAGGAGTTAGTAGGTTTCAGGTGTCAGGCCAGAGGCGGTGCTCGTATGAAACTACAGG
>JAIVWA010000676.1:0-2572 GCA_049190255.1 Gammaproteobacteria bacterium
AAAGAGCCATCCTTAATGATCATCCGCAACGTTTTGCCACCCACCCCGGCTTTTTTCATAGCCACAATATCATCAATGCTGAAGGCTGCGGTTTCGATCACTTTCTCCTGGGCGATAACCTGGATCGTCTGATCGCTGACACCGGCTTTTTTGAGCTCAACAACATTTTGACTGCTCAGCGGCCATGCCGGGTTGATGAGGAAAAAACAACAAAAAAGGTTAATAATGATGGTGGTCATGATTCTGTTCATTTTCAAACCTCATTTTAAAAAGTTAATCAAGCCTGGTTGAATAATCCGGGCGGCCGTGGCAATGGTGCTCTGATAGGCAAGATCCAGCTGGTTAAACCTCATCGCCGCCTCATTCAGATCAACATTTTCTGTCTCAGAAAGCAACTGCTCCAGTTTATGTTTATAATTGGACCAAAAATTTTCGGTGTTTTCCAGCTGGTACATTTTGGTTGCGCTGGCTGCTCTGAACTCCCTGACCTGGGTCCGGACCGAGTCGAGCTGTTGCGTCAGGCTGGCAATGGCCGCACTGTCGTCATTTTCGAGAGCGGTAATCAAATCTGCAATGACCTCAAAGGTATCCACCTGACCGGCCGGTGAAAAAATTTCTCTTCCATCGGCATTTAGGTTTAATTCCGTGTTTTCACCCATAATGATGCGAACAGAGCCATCGTCGCCATTGTAAGTAGCATAGTCAACGACATCTCCTGCGGCATTGGAGGCGCTTACGCTAAACTTATATAGTCCGTCGGCCGGGATGACCCCGCTCCAGGTCACCGTATTCACGCCGTCCGCCCCGCCGCCGCCCGGCATGATTGTATTGATAACAGAACCGCTGTCATCCCTAACCTCTATCGTTACGTTGGTGGCGTCGGCTGCCAGACCAAATACAAGATCGCCCGGCGTTCCTCCGGATATTTCGACGACATGTCCATAGGCCGGGGTGTCGGTTTGATGCCCGGAGAACATATAATTATTGCCGCTTTTGGAGTTTGCCAGTTGCACTATCTGATCATAAAGATCCCGGACTTGATCTGCCGCAAACGCCCTGTCTTGGGGGGTCCCACCCGCCTGTTGCTGGGAGATCTCTCTGGTCACTCCGATAAAATCATCAATGGCATCGAGGGTAATTTCGGTCAATTCAAGCCGGGTCGTACCCCGTTCTATATTGGTGAAATATTGATCGACCGTGGCAATCTGGCTGCGATAATCCAGAATTTTGCGCATGCCTGCCGGATCATCTGAGGATCTATTTATCTTTCTCTGGGTAGAAATTTGTTCCTGTACCTTGAATATTCCCTCACTTTGCCGCATAAGGTATCTGGCCATCGTATTAGACATCATGCTATTGGTAACCCGCATGGAAACCTCCTTTAGGCCCTTAGTAATTATTTTTGTGCATTTTGTGGCGAGACCTTTTTGTGAAAAAATCAAGTTACCCCAAGAAATGCCTAAAATGCACTAAAGTGCCTAAAATGCCTAAAATTATGGTGTCGCTTCGCTCCGTCTTTTTTATAAGTCGTTGACGCTGGCCGTATGGGAGGCCAGAAATCAGAACAATGAAATGATAACTTACCGTGTGTTTCTATTTTCATAAAATAGATAGAATACATGGTTCTTCTCCCGATTAGTTGGAGAAAGCCTGATAGATTTTCAATGTAAAGTACCGTAGATCGTGAAATCCATAGGCTTTGCGTTTGATAACTTTAATTTTATTGTTTACCCCCTCAAGCTTTCCGGTATGGATGGGGTAATCGCAGTGGTTGATGATCCCGTAACGGTGTCGGTCCAACATTTTAACAAAAGTGTTTACCGATCGTATTTTGAGGGAGCGAGCCAGATCGCACCATTGATCGAGAGCCTTTTCAGCCCAGGTCCTTGAGCGGTAGGTCCAAATATGTTTGAGTTTTTCCTTAAGGATCATGACCGTGTTGATCACCTGGTTTAGCGCCAGCAGTTGTTTTAGTTGCTGACGATGACTTTGCCGGCGCACGTTTCTGCGGTTTTTTAGCAACAAATATTTGGATCCTTTATAAACGGCCTTGTCCGCTTTTGAGGCTTTTCGGTATTCACGGTTGCGGACTTTATCGATCACGCGGCCAAAACTGGACACAACATGAAACAGGTCGAATACAATCTTGGCATTTGGCAATTTGTCTCTAACGGCCTTGATAAACGGGTCCCACATGTCCATGGCCACAGCCTTGATTTTCTTACGCTGACTGATGCTGAGCTGATTGAAAAATCGTTTCAATGTCTTGGCTTTACGATTTTTGCCGACAAAAACAACGCGACCGGTAACAAAGTCCAGCACGACGGTCAGATAACTGTGGCCCTTTCGAATCGAAATCTCGTCTACGGCTAAAATACGCAGCCCCGTCAAGTCGGGTTGACCGTAGTCGCGTTCCAGATAAAACTTGTCAATGTTTTTGACCGTTTTCCAATCTATATCGAGATGGCGTGCTACTTCCGAAACGGTCATTAATTTGCACAGCTGATAAATGTAACGGGCCAAGCGCCTCGTTACGCGCAGATAAGGATGGAACAGCTCCAGATCTTCGATA
>JAIVWA010000677.1:0-2566 GCA_049190255.1 Gammaproteobacteria bacterium
TATCCATATGCTGATTTCATCACTTATCCCAGCCTATATGAGGGATTCGGCAATGCGTTTTTGGAGGCCATTTACTTCAAAAAACCGATACTGATCAACCGCTATGCCACCTTTGTACGGGATATCGAACCGTTGGGCTTTGATCTGGCAGTGATGGATGGGTTCTTATCCAAGAAAACCGTCAAAAATGTTTTGGAGATCCTGGAATCATCGAAACGCAGAAAAAGGATGGTCACCCATAATTACCAGATCGCCACCCATCATTACTCATATTCCGTCCTGCGGAGTCAACTCACCTCAATAATTAAAACTTTTTTCGGTGATGAGGTAGAGTCGCTTTCCGCCAAAACACCTTATTCCCCACCCGAGGGGTACCTGTATACTGATCCCCAGGTGGCAATGTATAAACATGATGATAGTGAAGCGTGCCGCCCCAAAGTCTGAGTGTGAAACGGTTAGGAGCCAACATGTCGTTTGTGTCCGTGCCCGGATTAAAGGGCAAAGTATATGTTCCCGATCAACCCCGGGGGAGCTCTAAAAAGCATCCGTGCCAAGATTGCTTTTCCTGCCAGCAGTGCAGTGACGACCGTTGCCGGGTGTGTCTTAGTTTGCGTCAATGCTGTTGTAACGATCAGATTAAATCAAAAAAGGGAACTATATATAACAAAAAGGAAAATCCAGGGCTCTTGACTGGCATAGGATCTTGCTGTAATTATTATATCATGAAAATCCCCGGATAGATTAATTAAAAGCTAACTCAAAAGAGGTTAAAAGCATGGGCGATTTAGACCGGCAGAATAATGAGTGTTGCTCCGGTGACAGCTGCACCGGTTTATCCAGTATACAAACCGGTCTTCAACCGCTTTCTGAGGTCAGTCTCCAAAATGAGGTGTGTTGTGGATCTCCACCGGGACCGCAGAGCAGCTCGCTTGAAAAACCGGGCTATCAGCTGCTGAGTTTTGTCGAAGATTTTAAAGACACACCCTGCGGGCCGGTACCCCGGATTAAAACGAAACTCGAAGGATCTGATCATCTGGGCACCCTGATCGCCCGTCTGGGAATAAAAAGAGACCAATATAAAATTGCCCCCGGACTTTACTGTGTGGGAAATCCCGATCAGGATTCACCGGTCCTGGTCACCGCCAATTACAAGCTCACCTTTGACACCCTGCGCCAAGAGTTGACTTATTTAGATGCCTGGGTACTGGTTTTGGATACCCGCGGTATAAATGTCTGGTGCGCTGCGGGCAAAGCACTCTTTTCAACGCAGGAGGTGGTGCATCGCATAAAGCAAACCATGCTGAAAAAGGTGGTCAACCATCATCAACTCGTTTTGCCCCAGCTCGGTGCCACCGGCGTATCCGCCCATCAGGTCAAAAAAGAAAGCGGCTTTAAGGTCGTTTGGGGCCCTGTCCGGGCCAAGGATATTAAACCCTTTATCGCCGCAGGCAGCCGGACGGACAAATCGATGCGCCAGGTGACCTTTTCAATTCTGGAAAGAACCGTGTTGATACCGGTGGAGCTTTCTCATCTGCCAAAGCCGACGTTCTGGGTACTGTTGGCTGTATTTTTCCTGTCGGGCATCGGAACAAACATTTTCTCTTTGAATGATGCCTGGTATCGGGGACTGATGGCCCTGACCGCGTATGTCGGTGGTATTTTGGCCGGTGCGGTGGCCGCACCGATTTTACTGCCCTGGATTCCGGGCCGTGCCTTCGCGCTCAAGGGCGCGTTTACCGGAATTGTTGCGGGTTCAGCAGTGCTGCTGCTTTTTAAAGGCGGCCTCATCTGGATAGAAGCCGTGGCGCTGTTGTTTATAACGGTGGGTATAAGCTCCTATCTGGCGATGAATTTCACCGGCTCCACCCCGTATACGTCACCGTCGGGAGTCGAAAAAGAGATGCGACTGGCAATCCCGGTACAGGCGGGCGCTGTATTGGTTGCCCTGGTGGCCTGGATAAGTGCCGCATTCGCAGGCTAGATCCGGCTACAAAACCTCGTCTCATGTTCGATGGCTGTGTTGTGTGCCGCTTTAAGATACTCACATACTAGAAGGTTTTGCCCGTTGGCCCGTTGGCCCGTTGGCCCGTTGGCCCGTTGGCCCGTTAGCCCGTTGGCCCGTTGGCCCGTTGGCCCGTTGGCCCGTTAGCCCGTTGGAATACTAAAATCCGAATAGATTCCTTTTCACGGGCTAAACCGGCTCAACCGGCAAACCGGCAAACCGATTATTGGGCCTTGCCCTCAAACATGATCCGATAAGCCGGATCTAAAAGAAAAAGCAGAAGGTGCTAGAAGATGGAGAACTTCAGATATTTAGAAGGGGTAACGACGCTGCAGCTTGATTTGGAGGCGTGTGTGGGCTGCGGTGTGTGTGAACTCGTCTGTCCCCATGCCGTGTTTCAAATGAACGGTAAAAAAGCTGAAATCGGCGATCCTGATGGATGCATGGAATGCGGCGCCTGCGCCCAGAATTGTGCGGCCGGTGCCATCCGTGTCACCCCGGGAGTCGGCTGCGCTTCCTATATCATCCAAACCTGGATTAAGGGCAAGGAGGCCGCATCCTGCA
>JAIVWA010000678.1:0-2563 GCA_049190255.1 Gammaproteobacteria bacterium
CGGCAAGACGGCGCTGACGATCGCCCTCAAAGCCAGCCCCTCCCTCATCCTGCTGGACATTATGATGCCGGAAATGGACGGCTATGAAGTATGCCGGCGATTAAAAGCGGATGAAAACACCAGCCATATTCCGATCATTTTTATCACCGCAATGGTGGATGAGGAAGATGAAGCCAAAGGTCTTGGCATGGGGGCGGTGGATTATATTACCAAGCCGATTAACCCCGAACTCGTCAGGGCCCGGGTCCGCATCCATCTGGAGCTAAAACAATATCAGGATCATCTGGAAAATCTGGTGAAAGAACGCACCCGCCGCCTGGCCCTGACCCAGGCTGTTACCATTGAGGGTCTGGCAACCCTGGCCGAGTATCGGGACCCCGAGACCGGCGGACACATCAAGCGCACCCAGAATTATGTCAAAGCCCTGGCGGTGCATCTGAAAGATCACCCTCGCTATCGGGATGAATTAAGCGATGAAACCATTGAGTTGCTGTACCTGTCGGCACCGCTGCATGATCTGGGGAAAGTGGGTGTGCCGGATCACATTCTGCTGAAAGCCGGCAAATTGACCGATGAAGAATTCGAGGAAATGAAAAAGCATACCGTCTACGGCCATGACGCCTTATTGACTACGGAACAAAAATTAGGCGAGGATTCCTTTTTACGGCTTGCCCGCGAAATCGCTTACACCCACCAGGAAAAGTGGGACGGTTCCGGCTACCCCTCGGGATTAAAAGGTGATGAGATTCCGCTTGCCGGACGATTGATGGCCCTGGCGGATGTCTACGATGCGCTGATCAGCAAGCGGGTGTATAAACCCCCCTTTCCCCATGAGAAGGCTGTGCAAATCATCGTGGAGGGCAAGGGCCGGCATTTTGATCCCGATCTGGTCGACGCCTTTGTCGAACTGCAGGAGACTTTTCGCAACATTGCGCTGACCTTTGCCGATTATGAGGAAGAACGGCAGATGCTCGGTGGCGGAAAAGATTTGGCAGCGGAAAAATGTATTACCAAAGCGGTTGAGAATATTTTGCTGGTTGAAGATAATGAAATCAACCGCGAAATTATGCAAAGTCAATTGACCGCCATGGGTTACCGGGTTGATATGGCCGTTAACGGCACTGACGCGCTTAATTTATATCAGAAGAAGGCCTACGATGTCATTCTGACCGACATTGAAATGCCGGAAATGAACGGCTATGAGTTGACCGCTGAAATACGCCGATTGGAGGAAAACACCGATCGATCAACTCCAATTCTTGCCATCACCGCCAGCGAATTTGATCTGAACGAAGAACGTGCCAGATCCAAGGGTTTTAACGGCTATATGTTGAAACCGCTGGAAGTTGAGGTATTGAAAAAAAAGCTGGCCGGCATCGTTTGTGATTGATGACCGTTCACTAAGAAAGAAGGTGTCAATGAGTAACCTAAATTTAATTGAAGAAAAAGCGTTGAAAAGATCAATGGTAGGTGCCTTTCTTCTGGCGGTGTGGGGCATTGTGATGGCCAGTGTATCCGGATCCAGTGTTATTTTACTGGACGGTATGTTTAATTTGATATCCGGCATCATGTCATTTTTTTCGATTGAAGTCACGCGCCTCATTTCAGGAAAAGATTCCCGTGAATATCCTTTGGGTTATTTTGCGTTTGAGTCTCTTTTTGTTCTGGCCAAAGGAGCCTCAATTCTTGTGCTGCTACTGATGGCCCTTTATTCAAACATCGGTGTGCTATTGTCCGGCGGAAGAGAACCGGTTCTGGGGCTGTTGACAATCTACGTGGCTGTGGCCGTACTCGGCTGTGTGGTCCTTTATTTAATTAGCCGAAAGGGGTTCAAACAAACCGGTTCGCAGATCCTGCAGGCTGAGACCAAAGCCTGGCTGGTAAATGCTGTTATCAGTGGCGCCATTGGGGTGGCCTTTGGTATTGCGATGCTCCTTCAGGGAACTTCTCTGGGATGGATTGATCGATATATCGACCAGATTCTGGTCATCGTCCTCAGTTTACTTTTTATTAAAGACCCCCTTGTGTTGATGAAAAGCGGCGTTAAAGAACTCCTTCTGGCTGCTCCCCAGGGGCAATATGTTAAACCGTTTCAAGAGAAACTGCTGCCGTTAAAAGATCAACTGCATGCCAGAGCCTTGGATCTTGATATTATCAAAACCGGGCGACGGTTATGGTTGACCGTCAGGTTGGATCCCCGGAATGATGAAATAAAGATTGATGATTTCATGAAAGCTAAAGCAAAATTAAGTAAGCTTGCCAGAGAAGTATATGAAAATACGCAGACTGAAGTAATATTAGAAAGAAATTAGTTCCCTGGTTCTGGATTCAGGGGTTCAAAAATTCAAGGTCCAGAGGTTCAGGGTTCAACGTTCAGGGTTAGCATATCTGAATACCCGCAAACAGTTCAATTCCGAGACTCTTTTCTACTGAGTATGCGGATAAATCGTTCTAAACCTTTGAACCTCTGAACCCTGAACCTCTGAACCTAGGCTAAATTTGTTTCGTATTTCGTGTTTCGAATTTTCCATTTCGTACGACTAGGAGGTCGCAATAGTTATGA
>JAIVWA010000679.1:0-2558 GCA_049190255.1 Gammaproteobacteria bacterium
CACTTGTCACAGACATCAACACCAATGTTGTAATACTCCGGCATCTCCCATTTGAAGTTACGGCATACCTCATCATATGTTCTGCCGCTGAGCATACCTTCCTCCTCCTGGGCAAAAACAACTTGGCGCTTATCTCTTACTGTCCTCTAACATTCCCAGCAGGCTGCGAGCTGTCAACAAAAAACCGCTCGGCGGCTGGACGGCGATTTTAGAGGATGCCGGAGTGAAATGGCGCACATTAAAGGTCAGCAGGTAAGAACATCCTTCCTTCAAGGCAGCAACAAGAATCGGCAAGTCTTTGGGATCCGCTTGTCCCTTGTAGGCAGTCAGGTCACCCGGTTGCGGATCATCGACAATACGCAGCGAACGGCTCACCAACAGGTGAAAATCGGGCAACTTTTCAGGAATCCTTGCTGCAAGATTTCGCTCGACCTCCTGCACTGCCTGCTCTGAACTGACACAGTCTATGAGAGTGATTTCTCCCATCCGCAACACCACATGACTGGCCCCATGCTCGGTTGGCGCGGCTGCACCGGCAAAAATCACATCGGCATCCACGAAGGCCTTAGGCTTACTCCTCGATTCGGCCATATTTCTCCGCCACGTAGCGTTTGCGCTGATCACGCAGGGTCGTGAGCATTTCTTCGACGCTTAGCCCTGCCTCAAGTCGGGCACGCTCAATTTCTCGTGCCAGCTCAGGAACCATCGGAACCATCGGCGTCAACACAAAGATTCCATCCAGGTCTATCAACCTAAAAGTATCACCTGACTTGATTTTGTATCGTTCCCGCAATTCAGCAGGCAAAGTGAGCGTGCCACGCTTACGCACATGTATGGTTGTGTCCAAAATGAAACTCCTTCTGAAAATCTGACATTACTGATTTCCTGAATTCATACTATATTATGCTCACCCTGTCAAACCAATTGGCCTGAAATTGCAATCCCGGCGCAAATAATTAATCTTGACAACAAAACCAGCCTTGGTTATCTCGATGGATATTGTTTGCGTTAATGGGCGTTTCAAAAGGAGGACAAAATGACCAGCGGCGGACGAATAGGAAACCTCTATCGGCCTTTGAACCAAGGGCAGATCGAAACGATACATCGAAAATCATTGGATGTCATAGAACATATTGGGCTGACATTTGAAACAGGCCTTGACGATATGCTGGATATGGTTGAAGAGGCAGGCTGCAAGGTCGATCGGGAAAAGGCCAGGATTTACTTCCCGAGGGGAATTGTTGAAGAAATGGTTGCCCAAGCACCGGCTGAATTTATCCTGTGCAGCAGGGACGGCAAAAATGATCTGCATTTAGGCAGCGACCGGGTGTATGCCGGCACCGGCGGGTCTGCAGTAAAAGTACTTGATCTTGATACAGGCCAAGTGCGGCAGGGATTGCTTAAAGATATTTATAATGTGGCCAGATTAGTTGACCAATTGGATAATATACACTTTTTTCAACGTTGTGTCGTACCGCAAGATGTCCCCATCGAATACTACGATATCAATTCTCTTTTTGCTCCTATGCTTGGCACCACCAAGCATATTATGTTCGGCTGCGACCTCGTGAAAGGGCTAAAGGACGCGATTGAATTGGCGTCAATAGTTGTTGGCGGAAGAGATAAATTAAGAAAAAACCCGATTTTTTCAATCGCAGCCTGCATGATCATCAGTCCGCTTAAGTTCTGCACACAGTCCGTAAAGAATGTGTGTGAGGCCGCCCGGCAAATGGTGCCAATTGCCATAGCCAGTGCCCCTATGTCTGGCTCCACATCTCCAATGACCATGGCCGGCACATTGGTGCAAACCCATGCAGAGGAACTTGCCGGTATCACGGTGCATCAACTCACTAATCCCGGTGCGCCGGTTTTGTATGGCGGATTGCCCGGCATGGCGGATATGCGCTCAATGGGATACCAGGGTGGCAGCGTTGAATTCGGCATGATGCAAACCGCAATTCACCAGCTATCCGAATTTGTAAAGGTGCCTAATTATGCTTCTTCCGGGCTAAGCGATTCCAAAATTCCGGATGCCCAGGCAGGCTGGGAAAAGGCTTTCACTACGGCCCTTGCTGTAATGGGGGGTAACAACTACATCCACCATGCTGCAGGAATGCTGGAGTCTATGCTATGTATTTCGTATGAGCAATATGTCATGGATGATGAGATTATTGGAATGGCCTGTAAAATTTTGAAAGGCATTGAAGTGGATGAAGAGCATATGGCTTTTGATGCTATCAAAGAGGTAGGACCGGGTGGTAATTATTTAATGTCAGACCATACTTTGCGCTTTATTCGCAATGAATATTTCCAAAGCAACGGGGTCAGCCACAAATCAGGCAGGCAAGAGTGGGAAATTGACGGTTCTTTGGATGCCAGAGAACGGGCAAAAAGAATAGCGAAAAATATCCTCGCAGCACCCGAACAGCCGAAAATACCCCAGGATATAGCAACGGAGATTAGAAAAAAATTTCATGTTTTTGTCTAATTAATTCTTCTGTTTCTTCTAAAATATCTTTTAGTAGTTCAGGTTTTTTAATTATCGGTACACGCTGGAT
>JAIVWA010000680.1:0-2549 GCA_049190255.1 Gammaproteobacteria bacterium
CAGGGCTTGAGCCTGTCGAATGCAGCCAAATCGAATTTCGAAGGGTAGATTCGCTCCTGGCCTTCGTAACCCCTTCGGCGGAGTAGGCTTGCTCAGTCTTGTTTTTAAATTGACAGAATTCATTATTCGATGTTGGACGTTCAATGTTCGATGTTCGATGTTCATTTTTTAGTTTGTCAAAAAACTCCTAAAGGTCTAACTGTCTACCGGAGGAACAATGTCATCTATTTTACGTGGCGAAGCGGGAACCCGGCACTTGCTCATGGGCAATGAAGCCATTGCGCGGGGGGCACTGGAAGCAGGCGTCTGTGTGGCTGCCGGTTATCCGGGAACTCCCTCATCCGAGATCATCGAAACCCTGGCCGGGGTATCGGCGCAGCAAAATGTGTACGTCGAGTGGTCGGTTAATGAAAAAGTGGCCATGGAAGTGGCAGCTGCCGGATCCTTCGCGGGGCTTCGCTCCATGTGCGTCATGAAACAAAATGGTGTCAATGTGGGGTCCGACTTTCTGCTGCATCTGGCGATCACCGGAACACGTGGGGGGATGGTGCTGGTGGCCTGCGATGATCCGGGTGCGCTGTCCAGTGCCAATGAAGGCGAGTCGCGTCACTTTGCCCGGATGCTCGAAATACCGCTGCTGGAACCGGCTGATTTCCAGGAAGCAAAAGATATGATTAAGTGGGCTTTTGAGCTTTCCGAGGAAATAAAAAATGTCGTCATGGTTCGCAGTGTCACCCGGCTGTCCCATGCCAGCGGCAACGTGGTCTTTGGGAAACTGCCGGAAATTGAGAAAAAAGCGTTCTTCCATCATGAAGGCAGTATTCTGGATCCTCTGCAAGGCCCCATGTCCAGTCTGCCGGTTGTTTATAAACATGACCAACAGCAGGAAAAATTAAAGCAGGCCGTCGCCCGATTTGAGGAATCTGCGTTTAATGCTTACAGCGGTCCCCGATCTCCTGAATTGCTTATAATTACCGGCAGTGCCTGTTATCTTTACAGCAAAGAAGCCGTCAGCCTGCTGGGAGTTGAAGACCGCGTCGGTCTGCTGAAACTGGGAACCACCTGGCCATTGCCGCCGAAGTTGTTGGAAAAATACCTCGGCCTCACCGACAAGATTCTTGTGGTTGAAGAGGTCATACCATTTCTTGAAGAAAACATTAAAATCATAGCTGCCGAATTTGCAGCCCAGGTTGGACCTAAAACCTTTTTCGGCAAACGCGAAGGATATATACCCCAAGTGGGAGAAATGAATTCGGACCGGGTGGTTTCAGCGCTATCAAAAATTTTATCACTGGAATATGAGGCCGTACCGGAATCTTATTCCCAAAGAGCGCTGGAACTGTCTAATTCCGGCGCCCCGGGACGTGATCTCACATTTTGTGCCGGCTGCCCCCATCGCGCCTCTTTTTGGACGATTCATAATACCCTTCAGATGGACGGCCGGGAAGGGTTTGTCTGCGGGGACATCGGCTGCTATTCTTTGGCCATGCTGCCCACGGGATTTAATACCCTTAAGACGCTGCATTCCATGGGTTCCGGTATCGGCCTTGCCAGTGGCTTCGGAAAGCTGGCCCAGTTTGGTATGAAGCAACCGGTTGTGGCGGTTGTAGGAGATTCGACCTTTTTCCATGCCGCACTGCCGGCTTTGATCAATGCGATTCACCACCAGTCGGACATCACCCTTGTTGTGCTGGATAACAGCGGTACGGCCATGACCGGATTTCAATCCCATCCGGGTCTGGCGGTGGATGCAACCGGAAACCAAGCGCCGGCCATCGATGTGGTTAAAGTATGCCAGGCCATGGGGGCCACCGTAAGGGTCAGCGATCCGTTTGAGCCCGAGAAAACGCAACAGACCCTTTTTGAACTTTTTGAGATCAAAGGGCTAAAGGTGCTGGTCCTAAAACAGATGTGTGCGCTGAGCCCGGAAAAAAAGGCCAAAAAGATGTTTGAAGTGTCCGTGGATGAGACGGTCTGTATCGGTCAGGCGTGCGGGTGTAATCAGTTGTGTACGCGGATATTCAAATGCCCCGGCCTCAACTGGGATAAGGAGAAGCAGGTCTCGAAAATAGACGAATTTATTTGTGTCGGTTGCGGCATGTGCGCCTCCATTTGTCCATCGGGCGCTATCCGGAAAAAGGAGGCAGCTTAGACCATGAACCAGATGAACCTTCCATTTGATCCGTACAATGTTATTATCACCGGTGTCGGCGGACAGGGAAATGTCATGGCTTCCAGGATAGTGGGTAACATGTTGTCCCGCAAAGGCCTGAGCGTTACCATCGGGGAGACATTTGGTGCCTCCCAGCGCGGTGGGTCGGTGATGAGCCATTTGCGGATATCAACCGGATCAAGCTGGTCCCCCCAAATTCCCAATGGCAAATGCCACCTGATCATCTCGCTGGAACCCACCGAAGCCATGCGCGTACTGGCGACATATGGAAACCCAAATGTCAAGGTCCTTTGCAACACCCGGCCGATTCATGCAATCGGCGTGATATCCGGTGACCAGCAGTATCCTGACCTGGATGAGATTACTGCATGGGTTG
>JAIVWA010000681.1:0-2548 GCA_049190255.1 Gammaproteobacteria bacterium
CAGGTCTTTGCGAGAGGCGAAGCAGACCCCGGGGTCCGGTTCGCAGTTACGCGTTTGATTCACTATGTCGTTATAATCATAGGCTTTTTGATTGCACTCATGGCACTGGGATTGGACATGACAAAAATAACCATCATTTTTGGTGCCCTGAGTGTCGGCATCGGGTTTGGGCTTCAAACCATCGTCAATAATTTTGTCAGCGGAATCATTATGCTCTTTGAAAGACCCGTAAAAGTGGGAGATTACATCGAACTTAATGGCCAATGGGCGGAGATTAAGAAGATAGGGCTAAGATCAACGGTGGTCGAGACCTTCGATCGCTCCGAGATCGTCGTACCCAATAGTAACCTCATATCAAACGAGGTAACCAACTGGACGCTCTCAAATCGGTCCATCCGCCTTAGCATTCCGGTCGGCGTCGCCTATGGATCTGACGTATCCCTCGTGCTGAAAACGTTACTAGAATGTGCGCTGTCAAACCCAATGTTGATGAGAAATCCTGAGCCGCAAGTCTTGTTCATGAGTTTCGGGGAAAGTTCACTCGACTTTGTACTCCGGGTTTGGATCTGGAATGTTGACGATATAATGCCAATCCGCAGTGAGCTCCACCAGGAGATTGACCGGAGGTTCCGGGAGGTAGAAATCGAGATTGCCTTTCCGCAACAGGACCTGCATTTGCGCAGCGTTGAGGGGTCAATTCCATTCGGATATCACAACTCATAGAGCGTATTTGTATACTTTCAATTAAAACGTAACAAAATGATAATTGACCCTTAGCTTCTTAAGGTTTATTATCTATCTGATTTTTCTATTAAGACCGGAAAAAGGAGGCATACAAAAAAAAGACAATCCGCCCGGCCGCTGCCGACGATAAAACGCCGGCCACGGTCATCGAGCGCCAGGAGGTTGTCGACGGCAAGCTCATTTTGCAGGGCGCCGAAGACGGCTATGAAAAGATGCGTGACGGCCTCGGGTGGACCATGGCCATTTCAGAGGAAACCGGCCAGGTGGTGCTGACGGCATCCGGCGATCAGGTGGCCTTTGTGGTGTTCGGTGCGGCCCTGCCGCTTTAGCGGGTTGATTAGGTGGTTCCAAACCGGCAAAAGTTCCTTCACGGCAGGGAGGGGCAGTTTGAGCCTAATAACAGGGAAATCGATAGGGTCTCAGACTTTAACCCCAATATAATAGCATAGGCTGGTGGCATGAAAACAGGACTACACCCAACAACTCCCTTATCACGTTCAAAAGAGCGCTTTCTCATCCTGATTTGTTTAATATTGGGAACGATTGTCCTCGTCCCCATCTTGAAAGAGTTTGCTGCCCTCCGTATATTCCTGGATATCTTCATTACTGCAATCTATATATCCGTGGTGTATACCGTCAGCCGCAAGAAGCGGCACCTATACATTGGGGTGTTATTGGCCATGGCGATGCTCATATCGTTGTGGTTGCAATATTTCCATCAGAACAATTTGGTTTTTGCTATTGGCAGAATATGCGGGATTCTTCTTTTAATAATGGTGATCATCAATACTCTGGCGTTCATATTCAAATCCGAGGATGTGACAATAGAAGTCATTTATGCGGCCATACTGGTTTATCTCCTGATGGCACTCATGTGGTCATTTGTTTATGTGCTTTTGGAGTTGATTAATTCGGCATCCTTTAATGTGGCCATGAGCCTGGCGCAGGGTTCTCAGATGTGGTCCATTTATTACAGTTTCGTGACAATTACCACACTGGGTTACGGCGACATCACACCGGCAACTGAATTGGCAAGCTCATTTTCAATCCTGGAGGCCGTTGTCGGCCAGCTTTATCTGGTCGTCGTGGTTGCCAGGTTGGTGGCAATGCATGTTTCGAGTCAGTCGAGATAGTTGGTCAAGTGAGTTTACAATTTTAATGTTGATTCAATGATCAGAAGCGCTTATCTTTGATACTGACGAATGAAATCTTCAATTTTGCTTTAAATGAAAAGCGCCGCACACAAAATCATTTCACCGTTGAGCACAGGAGATCAGAGATTATGATGAGGGGTATTATTCAAAAATTCGAGTGGTTCATCGTTCTGGCCCTACTTTTAATGATGATGCTGGCCTTGTTGGCTTCAACTATCGAACTCGCCATCATTCTGGTCGAACAGCTTCTGGCACCTCCAATGCTTCTCTTGGACGTTAAAGAGATGCTGACGGTATTCTCCTTTTTTCTCATGGTCTTGATTGGTCTGGAGTTAGTTGAAACCATTAAAATGTACCTAGACGAAAATGTTTTTCATGTCGAAGTGGTTGTCCTGGTTGCCATAATCGCGGTAGCGAGAAAGATAATAGTTATTGACTACGACTCGGTATCGTATGAGATGCTGCTCAGCATAGCCGCGCTTATGATCGCGCTTTCTGCAGGTTATTTCCTATTGAAACGAGCTACTACGCCTTCAAAGTCCGAAGAATTTGGCGACGATACCGAACATGCTCCTTAGGCAAAATACAACCAAATTCATTCACTATTTGACGGGCTGTTGCCTAAATCGATATTTTGTGAACGAAAATCA
>JAIVWA010000682.1:0-2541 GCA_049190255.1 Gammaproteobacteria bacterium
GAAGATCTCATCGCGAAAATCCCCGCTGTCACTGCTCACAAGAGAGCAAAGGCTCGTGCCTCAAACAGACTCGGGGGAATCGAGTTTGCCGCCCGCGATATCGAGAATGGTCGCAAAAATATCCGTTGTTCCCACGAGATTTTCCACATGTCTGCCCGGCTCTTCAAAATCAGGATGGCTGATGATGAGTGGGATGTTGTTTGCGGAGCGGTGCATATTCGAAGGCCAGGTATCTTCGCCGTGTCCCCAAAATCCATGCTGGCCAACCGACAAACCATGATCGGCGGTATAGATGACGAGGGTATCGCCCAAAACGCTTTTCTCTTCCAATTTCGCTATCACCTGCCCAATACCGTCGTCCACCATGCTCACCTGCGAATAGAATTGCCTCATATCGGCCAGGTTGTTGGGCTGTTCCGCAAGCTCCTTGTACCAGGCAAAATCATAATCAGGCATTTTCTCTTTGCGTATTAAGATCCAATCGATGAGCTCGGGACACAAACCTTCCCGTGGAACGGAATCCATCGGCAAGTTTGCATATAAGTGCGAGTAGCGGTGATCTGGTTCGTTGGGATAAAGCTCTCCGTACGGAGCGTTGTAGGTCATGAACAGGAAAAATGGCGGCTGGTCCTGGCCAGCATGGTCGTCGAGAAACTCGACTGATTTTCGCGTGAAGTAGTCGACGGAATGTTCTGGTGCAGTATAGTATTGACCATTGTCATTCATCTCGATACCATAGAATGAATCCATCATGCCCTTTGCCATCGTGACCCAATGTTTGAAGCCGTTTTGCGGTTTGTCCGCAAACCCAAGATGATATTTTCCAATCAGGGCAGTGTGATAGCCAGCATCGGCAAGTTTTTCTGGTAATGTTTCAAATTCGGCGATGGCGTTGTAGTGTTCGGGCCATTGGTCCATCACTTCATCATCAAGCCAAGTATGAATTCCATGCTGTGAAGGCATAAGGCCGGTAAGCATGGATGCCCGGCAAGGGGAACACATGGAATTAGGACTGAAAGCATTACGAAACAGCACACCTTTGGAAGCCAATTCGTCGAGATGGGGTGTGAAGATCTCATCGTTTCCATAGCAACCCATCATGCTTGCAGGCTGGTTGTCGACGTAGATTAGAAGAATGTTTGGCTGTCGTGTACTCATACGTATTCCTCTCTAAGGTATAGGAGGTATCAACATACAATTTCCCCAATCCTATCATATACAGCGTATGAACTCGCGACGCCGTCCGGCCTTGGAGTGTCAAGCTCCCGTTTTTCGCGCAGGGTGAAAGTGGAAAATCAAGTGTTGATTGATGCGTATTGATAAGGCGGCAAACCGCTTAAAGCATCATGTGGGCGGATAGTATTGTATTCTTCTAACCAATCTTCTGTGATCGCTTGCACCTCCTTGATGGAATTGAACAAATAAGCATCCAAAATATCTTCTCGGTAAGTGCGATTGAAACGTTCAATATAAGCGTTCTGAGCAGGCTTGCCTGGCTGGATAAAAGCCAGGACAACTTTGTGTTTCTCAGCCCAGGCCGCCAGCTTGTGGGAGATCAACTCTGGGCCATTGTCGATCCGCAGTTGTTGGGGATAGCCACGCCACAAAGCCAGCATCTCTAAAACCCGAATGACTCGCTCGGTTGGCAGGGAGGTGTCCACCTCGATCCATAAACCTTCCCGGTTATAATCGTCGATAATGTTCAAGGTGCGGAAAGCTCGGCCACTCGTGAGGCTGTCACTCATAAAGTCTAACGACCAGGAAATATTTGCCATCGCAGGCACGACCAGCGGCTTTGATTCTCTGATCGGCAGCCGTTTTTTAGGTTTTTTGCGCAAATTTAGGTTCATTTCACAGTACACTCGATACACTTTTTTGTGGTTCCAGGCATAGCCCTGGTTTTTAAGATAACTATTCATTTTCTTGAAGCCCCAGCGTGGCTTGCGCGCTGCAATTTCAGTTAGTAATTCAATGATCTCTTCGTCATCTGGTTTTTTGGCTTGATAACGATATCCTGATCGGCTCATCCCAATCACTCGACAGACACGCACCTCACTAACTTGATATTGTTCGATCAAGTATTCTGCCCACCCGCGACGCTGGCGAGGGCTTACAACTTTTTTTCAACGATCTCCTTGAGCATTTTGTGGTCCAGGCTTAGCTCAGCGTACATCTGCTTCAGTTTGCTGTTTTCGGCTTCTAGTTCTTTCAGCCGTTTGAGCTGTGACACGTCCATGCCGCTATATTTGGCTTTCCACTTGTAGAAGGCACTTTGGCTGAAACCATATTGTCGACTGAGTTCAGCAACCGGTACCCCAACTTCTGCTTCGTTCAGAATTTTGACGATCTGCTGCTCGCTGTATTTTTTTCTTTTCATTTGGAATTCTCCTATGCAGACATAACCTGCTATCCTATTTTGACAGAAAATTCCACTTTTGACCTGTACTATTTTAGGGGATGGTTACCCCATCCATAGTCTTGGTAAGCAATGATATTATCCTGCAAGTAACGGATTTTCTTGCGCTTGTTAAAGATCGCCTT
>JAIVWA010000683.1:0-2234 GCA_049190255.1 Gammaproteobacteria bacterium
CAGGCTTTGAGGTTCATTCCACCTCCGACGATGAGCTTAATGAACAATAAAATGCAGGTATAAAATTATGAGTTTATGGGTCCTATTTTTAATCGTTCGCAATCCGGCTGTCAAGCAAATAGAGCATCGCCATTTTTAACTGGTTTCCATCCATAAATGGTCTTTTTCCCGCCGGGCTGCGTTCTCCGCGGGTTTCCGGCTGCGACGTACAGAAAGTACGTCTCGCCGCAAACCCTTGTGCGGCCTTGCCCAACGAAAAAAATCCTCATTTATGAATTGGAAACTTCCTAGTGCCATCCACTATTCGTGGATGGACACTAACTGGCAAAAATTTATTTAACCCATCTCACAAACTCACCCAGCGATCCTCGCTCTCTTTCGAAACAATTTACCGGGGCATCCGGATCCGGCCATCCAAGGGCTGCTCCCATAACAAACAACTTATTTTCCGGGATGGAAAACAGCTCCCGTACGATTTTCGGATAGCTGACCATGGCAGCCAGGATGCATGTTCCCAGACCTCTGTCATGGGCCAAAAGACAGAATGTCTGCAGGAAAATACCCGCATCGAGCATGGCATATTCCAGCGCGAGGTCTTTGTCGACAGCCACCAGAATGGCGGCCGGTGCATCGAAAAAGCCAAACATTTTTACAAAATGCTGCAGCCTTGCTTTTTTATCTTCCCTGGCAATGGAAAGGGAGCCCAGGACACTTTTGCCCAGCTCTTTGTATCGTGCCCGATAATCATCCGGCCATACCTGGGGCATGGGGATGTCCGTCGCGGCCTCTTTACCTGCCAGAAGCGCCTCCTGATTTTTCTTTTTAAATTCCCCCAGTTTCTGCCCGGTAGCCACCACAACTTCCCAGGGCTGGGTGTTGCCCCAGGAAGGGCACCATCGCGTGTCGGTGATGAGTTCCCGAATGATGTCTTCGGATACGGATTTGGCTAAAAATTGACGGATGCTGCGGCGGTTGCGGATGGTTTCTCGCAGTTCCATGAGTTCTCCTCTCTTTTCAACGCCTTTTCATTGGAAAGGGACCAATTCGGCAGTTTGATACCGGCATTGATAAACAAAATCAAGCCTAAAATTCCTTCAAACGCCCATTTAGGGAGGTGGATCCGATCAAATTCTGATAAAACACGTAATAAAATCCTTGATTTTTAAAAATGAATTAGACTATTTTGGTAGACTTTTGCCAAGGCTCCGATGCCGGACTTAAGGTTTCAGGTGTTCCGCCGCAGGCGGATCAGGTGTCAGGGAGTGGAAGTGCTGAACACTGAAACCTGAACACTGAAACCTATAACTTGCTCAATCGCTGTTGGGCGCCTCTACTGCCCCGCAGGGGCCACTTTTTTCTGGCGCAGTCTCGGAAAAAGCTTAGTACCTTAGTCCGCCTCAGGCGGATTAAAATTCCATATAGCGCTTCTCCCAGTAGATAAGTGGTTCGTATCCAAACACCGCATTTAAATGATGCAAGAAGGCATGACGCCCTTTTTTCTGCCATAAGTCCGTTACGTTTTCATTAACCTGCTGGTAAAACTGTTTAATATCTTCAAGCGATGCCGGCCGTTGGTCTTTTAGGTCTTGGTCGGCGACTTCCGCCACTAGATTCAGCCACATCCGACTCACGCCGGTGATGTAATACGGCCAGGCTTTTTGAATCGAAACCGGCCAGCTTTTATCGCTGGTATCTTTAATATGAGGTCGTGTGATGTTGGTTGGATCGTCGTACAGAATTTTATCTATGACTCCGTCAGACAGACAATTAGCGATAATTGAATCTGACCGCAAATCATCGAATATTTTTTGGGCTGTCGCGGGTGTTGAATAAAACCAGAAGGTAAACCGGCGACCTTCCCGGTCGCGATTGGACCGGCGATGAAAACGCCATAATAGGATGTCGCTTTTATTTTTCTCCAGCAATGGTAAAATCACCTGATGGGCAAGATACAGATCCATGTACCAGTCAGGGTCGGTGTCGGGAGGCCAGTTCATTCGAAAGCGAACATGCCACCAGCCGTTACCGGCAGGCAACTCTGCGGGCTTAATTGGTTTTACTTCAGGCCTTTGAACCGGGCTGAGGGATGCGCACCCGGTTAGAACGAATAGTAGCAAAAAACCGATTGTCAACCCATGGCGAACCGCTTTGATCTGCACCGGCAACCTCCTCTAGTTTAGTTGATTAATTACTCCGCCCTGAAAAATAGCACATTTAGGGTTGCAAATTGTTCT
>JAIVWA010000683.1:2244-2527 GCA_049190255.1 Gammaproteobacteria bacterium
CTGATGGGCAAGATACAGATCCATGTACCAGTCAGGGTCGGTGTCGGGAGGCCAGTTCATTCGAAAGCGGACATGCCACCAGCCGCTACCGGCCGGCAACTCTGCGGGCTTTATTGGTTTTACTTCAGGCCTTTGGACCGGGCTGAGGGATGCGCACCCGGTCAGGAAAACAAGTAATAGAAAACCGATTGTAATCCAATTGCGAACCGCTTTGATCTGCACCGGCAACCTCCTCTGGGTTAGTTGATTAGTTAATTACTCCGCCCTGAAAAATAGCACATTT
>JAIVWA010000684.1:0-2527 GCA_049190255.1 Gammaproteobacteria bacterium
TAAGATTCGGGTTTGGGGCTCCGCCTTTGGCTTCGACCCCACAAGCAGGGTTCTGGGTTGCTTATTGATTGTTTGGTGTCGGGTGTCAGGTGTCAGGATGAACTTCAGAGGATCTGATATCGATGAGTAAGTAGGGGCGGCCTCTGTGCCGACCATGAGAAAGGTGCCTAAATCGTCCTCGTAGTCGTTCGCGTACGCGTCCTCGAAATCGAAAGAAGTACAATCGCGTCGAGGACGACCCGAAGGACGCGCTAAACTCACTCCTCTGCCAGCAGCGGTGCAGGACGCTGAAACCTGACACCTGAAACCTGAAACCTATTTTACTGAGGAACGAGGTAAAATGATGCGCAAAGGTCAACATGCGAAGTGGCAAAAACTGACGATAACGCCCGAAGAAGTCATGGCAAAACTTGAACCCGGAATGAGCATTTTCCTGGGAACCGGTGTGGGAGAGCCCCGAACCCTGGTCAAACACCTGATGGCCCACCATTCGTCCAATCTCAAAGATCTCGAACTGATTCAGCTGGTAAGTCTGGGCGATGCCATATCCGTCGAAGCTTTGAATTCCAACGCCTACCGGCTGAAAACCTTTTATTCCGGATGGGTGGCCAGTGAAGCCATCACAGCCGGGCGGGTAGATCTGATTCCGAGCAGTTTTTCGAGAATACCCCGGTTAATAGAATCGGGCAGAATCCCCATCGACGTGGCTTTTGTTCAGATTACACCACCCAATGAAGCGGGCTACTGCAGTCTGGGAGTAGCGGTGGATGTCGGCCGCCAGGCGATGGAACAGGCCTCGCTGGTGGTCGGTGAAATCAACCCGGATATCCCCATCACCCAGGGGGATACATTTGTTCCGCTGTCGGATTTTGATTTTCTGGTCCGTTCCACGGAAAAACCAATCTATTTTGAGCGCTGGCCGGTGGATGAAGTTTTCGATCGGGTGGCCGCCAATGTGGCCTCGGTGATCGAGGACGGCAGCTGCCTGGCCTTTTCTCTCGGTCCCCTGTTCGAGGCTCTCAGCCGACACCTGGTGCGCAAACGCCACCTCGGTATCCATACGCCTTTTTTTATGGACTCGCTGATGGATCTGGTAAAAAGCGGCGCCGTTACCAACCGCTACAAAGAAATTTTCAGAGGTAAATCGCTGACCTGTTATGCCTTTGGAACCCCGGAGCTGATGCGCTGGCTGAACCGCAACCCGCTGGTAGAATTTCAAGGCATCGACAAAGTGTTCACCCCGGCCCTAATCGGAGAAAATCCCCGTTTTATAGCGGTGCTGCCGGCGCGCAAGGTAGATATTTCCAGCCGCATTGCACTGCACTTCGGAAAAGGCAACGTAACTGCCGGGCCGGGTGATATCATGGATCTTTTTCACGGCGCGGAGTTATCCCGGGGCGGGAAGACCATTTTCGGCCTGCCGAGTCGGAACCGCAACCAGGAATCAAATATTGTAATGTCAGTTGAAGAATTTCCCAATCAGTTCAGTATCCGGGAATCGGTGGACATGGTGATCACCGAATACGGCGTTGCCAGCCTGAGTGGTCGCACGGTGAGAGAACGCGCTCAGGCCTTGATCGAGATTGCCCACCCGGATGATCGCGCCAGCCTTGTGGAACAGGCCAAAGAAGAAAAAATTCTCTACCCGGATCAAATTTTTATAAAGGAATCCGCCCACCTTTATCCGGCGGAGATAAACCTGCAAAGCACCTTTAAAGGCGATGTAAAAGTGAGGTTCCGGGCCATCAAGCCATCCGACGAAGAAGAAATGCGCCGACTGTTTTACCGGTTTTCCGACCAGTCCGTTTACTACCGGTATTTTGCGCCCATAAAAACCATGCCCCATTCCAAAATGCAGGGTTATGTCAATATTGATTTCAGCCGGGTGATGTCCATTGTCGGTGTCGTGGGAGAACCCGGTCAGGGCCACATAATTGCAGAAGCAAGATTCATCCGGGATGAAAAAGACCCCTACGCTGATGTGGCCTTTGTGGTGGACGAGGAATACCAGGGCATCGGCATTGCAACCTATCTGTACAAGCTGCTGATCCGGCTGTCCAAGGATCGGGGCATCCAGTATCTGACGGCCGATGTGCTGGCAACCAACAAGGGCATGATGAAAGTTTTTGAGAAAGAAGGGGCACCGGTGACAGCCAAGCTGGATTCCGGCGTCTACCACTTAACTATTACGCTTGGCACGGAACCAGGCCCTGATCTGAAAACTCCAGCCCGACAAATGTCGAATGTCGATTGATCCGCCGAAGGCGGATCGAATTAAGGAATTCTGCCTGTCGTGAGCCTTTGTGTCGAACGGCCCGCCGTGAGCTTTTGGGTCGAACGGTCTATTTTATTTGTTAAAAAGAGCAGAGCGAAGCGATTCCACCCTTCGACATTCTGCGGTTCGATATTCGATATTCTGCGGTTCGCTTGATTTAAGATAGATAAAGCGTAGCGTCATCAATATTCGACGTTCAATCCTTTCACTTAATCTGTAACCCTTGAACCCTGAACTCAGAACCCTGAACGC
>JAIVWA010000685.1:0-2513 GCA_049190255.1 Gammaproteobacteria bacterium
ATATTCATTATTCATTCGACATTATTCATTCCAAAACGGGCCATATATCTACCGTTTGTAGATTAATTAAATAAATAAAATCATGAAAGGGGGCTGATAAAAATCTGGGTATTCGTCAGGAGACAGTTCCATTGGTGGTTAACCAGTTGCAATGTTATGAATTTGGAACGCTGCAATCACTAACCGGTAAGCGTATACAAGGAGGTCACATTGGCTTTTGAATTTTTTAAAGAATCCTATACCGGCAGTATAAGAGAAATCACCCTGGGAAAGGGCGATAATGCCGTAACTGTCGGCGGCGAGGCATGCTATCCATTCTACCAGTTCGAAGGGGCGATGCCCAACAAACCCAGGATTGCCATGGAAATCTGGGATATGGAACCGGAAGATTGGCCGGAGGCAGCGCTCGCACCTTTTAAGGATGTCATTTCGGACCCGGCCGCCTGGGCCAAAAAATGCGTCGAGGAATTCGGTGCCGAGATGATTGTGCTTCAGCTTAAAAGCACCGATCCCAACGGCAATGATGCTTCGGCCGATGATGCTGCCGCGACTGTTAAAAAAGTCCTGGGCGCGATTGATGTGCCCCTGATTATCTGGGGAACGGCCAGCGTGGAAAAAGATGAGGAAGTTCTCAAAAAAATTGCCGAGGAATGTGAGGGAAAAAACCTGATTATCGGTCCGGTGGAGGACAAAAATCACAAGGGTATCGGTGCGGCCGCCATGGGTTTCGGTCACACGATCATCGCATCTTCCCCGATTGATGTGAACCTTGCCAAGCAGTGCAACATTCTGCTTGAAAACCTGGGGATGCCCATGGATCGCATGATTATCGATTCCACCACCGGCGGGTTGGGCTACGGACTGGAATATTCCTATTCCGTGATGGAGCGCATCCGCATGGCAGCGCTGGCCCAGGGCGATGACAAACTGCAGCTTCCGATCATCAACAACCTCGGCAACGAGGTCTGGAAGTGCAAGGAAGCCAAACAGCCGGTCGAAGAGGCACCGCTGCTGGGGGATCCCGAAAGACGGCCGATTCTGATGGAAGGCGTGGGAGCGGTGGCCTATCTGATGGGTGGCTCAAATGTGCTCATCATGCGTCATCCCGAGTCCATTCGAATGGTCAAAGCTTACATTGATCTGGTTTATGAAGGCGGCATGGCCACGGATGTGGCGCCGATTCAAAAACAGCTGGACGATGTGGAGGTGGATCTTTTAGCCCTTTCACCCGAGCCGGATTTGACCATCGAAGAAGAAAAGGCCAAAAAACCGGCCCCGGCCAAAAAGGAAGCCGCACCCGAACCCGCAAAGAAGGCGGCACCCGCAGCCAAGAAGGACGCTGCTCCCGAACCGGAGAAAAAGGCCGCGCCGACGCCGGCACCCGCAGCGGTCACCGAGGCTAAAGTCGAAGAAGATGCCGCAGCGAAAGCCGATGCGGAAGCTAAGGCCAAAGCTGATGCTGAAGCAAAGGCCAAGGCAGAGGCCGAAGCCAAAGCAAAAACCGAAGCGGAAGCAAAGGCCAAGGCGGAAGCTGAAGCAAAAGCCAAGGCTGATGCTGAGGCCAAGGCTAAAGCTGAAGAAGTTGCCAAGCGTGAGTCCGAAGAAGAGGCCATAAGACAGCGGAGAGCAAAAGAGCATGAAGAAAGAATGGCAACGACTGCCACAACCAAGGATAAAAAGGTTACAATGACGGCGGCCAAGACCCAGAGATCCGCTTTATCTAAATTTAAGAAGATTAGAAGATAATGAATCTCTGGCATCACTGAAGGCTAATGAGTTCAAAAATCTGCGGTTGATAATTTATAAGCAGGTTGAGAACACCTTAAGATGTTTTAGGAATTAATTAAGTATTAAATTCATAAATTATAATATGAGGAGGAACCTCTAATGGCAGAAGAAAAAGCAAAAGTAGTAAAACCGGTTAAAGCCAAAAAACTGGCTGATCCTGTTGCATCAAGCATAGATGTGGCATCACAGCAGATGATAGCCCGGGCACAGGAATTGGGCGTTGAAACAATTTTTGACCGAGCCATGAATATGAAACCGTGTAATATCGGTATTCAGGGGATTTGCTGTAAAAATTGTTCCATGGGTCCCTGCCGGCTGCCGCTTCCCAAAGGCGGCATCGAGGGTGAAGACACCCGTAAGGGCCTGTGTGGTGCAACCGCCAATACCATTGCGGCGCGTAACTTTGTGCGGATGATCGCCGGCGGTGCGGCCGCCCATTCCGATCATGGACGCAGTGTGGCCGAGGTCTTTTTGTCGGCGGCCAGAAAAGAGACGAATGACTATAAGATAAAGGATGTCGACAAGCTTTTGGATGTCGCCCCTCATCTGGGTGTGGCCACCACGGTTGAAGTGGACGGCGAAGAAGTGGACCGGGATATCGACGAAATCGCCGTTGAATTTGGCGAAAAAGCCATGGCTGAATGGGGCAAACCGGAAGGCGAGTTGCTCTATGCCAAAAGGGCGCCGGCGGCCCTGTATGAGAAATGGAAAGACGCCGGTGTTAT
>JAIVWA010000686.1:0-2517 GCA_049190255.1 Gammaproteobacteria bacterium
GTGCCCGAGAGCTTTCCTCGCCTATTGACCAAGAGCATCAGAGTCCTTGGCTTACTTTTTATCGGAATCGTTTCCTTTCATCAGATCGGAGATGGTCGTGCTGTCAAGTTTTTCATATAAAACCCGGGTGGCGTCCTTCCAGGCCAATCTTACCTGGCAGTCATCCGACATGCTGCACTTCTCAGGATGGCTGATACATTCAACCAGTTCACTTTGGCCTTCAAACAGACGGACGATCTGACCCAGAGTGATTTCTTCCGGTTTTTTGGCCAGCAAGTGACCGCCTTTGGGGCCGCGTACGCTGGTCACCATACTGGCCTGCTTCAGAGGACGGATGAGTTGTTCGAGATATTTGACGGAGATGTCTTGACGTTTGGAGATTTCACCGATCTGGACCGGTCCCTGGCCATTGTGGCGGGCTAGATCCACCAGGATTCTTGCGCCGTAGCGGCTTCGCGTTGATAGCTTCATGAAACCCCGCTTTGTGGTTTATTCAGACCTAAATATTCTATATCAATTAAGTATGAAATACATCTGAAACAAATGGCTGTCAAGAAAAAAGTTATTTTTTTTATTACGACAGGATTTTTGTCAGGGTAGCTCGTGTTGACATGGAGATTTTGCAGGTTATTTTAATTCTCAGGGGATAACAAATGCCCCCGAAACTGCATATTACAGATCATGATACGGCAACCAGAAAGCTCATTTGAAGCCGGTATAATTGATCTGTGAAAGGAAGATCATTATGGACGCCAAAGATTACTGCCGATCCGTTGAGGTTGAACTTTACGGTTGGAAGGCAAAAATGTATGATATGGTGCGCAAAGTGGATAATTTGAGGAGTTCTGAAAAAGAAAAAGTTGCCTCCCAGGTAGAGGAACTTCACCACCATATATCAGAGATGGAGCATCTCATTGAGCAGCTTCAAACCGAGTGTCCGGTTGAGTTCGGACCCCAGAAAAAGCAGTTGGAAGAAACGGGTGAGGGTCTGAAGAAGAAATACGAAGATGCCATGTCGGCCGTTTTTCAGTTTTAACTTCGCGCCGCCGAGGCCCCATCCCAAGCACTCTGCATGGCACCCTGCAGCAAAAGGCAAGGCTGAAACGGCCTTGCCTTTTTCATTACCTTTGGCCGGAATATCCCCTGCCGCCGGCGGCTGGAAGTTGGTCAGCATCATTGCTTATCCGGGATCCGTCTTTTTCTGGGCGGGGATTCTTTTCTGGGTTTTGACAACCTATGGTTTATGCTTTAGTTTAATTCATTTGAGAAAAGGAGATCACGGCATATGGCCGAAACAGTAAAAAAGGGAGATTCCTGTAAAATTGATGTCCAAAACCTGTCTCAATTTCGAAACCGTCTGCCTGAGATTGCCGAAAAGATTATCGATAGCTGCAACGAACAGGAATGTTATATCCATGTTGATTACGAGCCGATTCCATCCCGGGAATGCGTTATTGAAATTATTGACAGATTAAGAGAGATTCTCTTCCCGGGCTATTTCACGAGGGGCAAGCTGGATCCTGTGAATTTAAGATACAGCATGGGTCAATCCGCCACGACCCTCTTTGACATGCTTTCAGAACAGATTGGCCTCAGCATTCGACATGACTGCTTCCGCTATGATCAGCCCTGCAGTGATTGTGATGAACAGAGTCACAGAATAGCGCTCAGGCTTTTAGAAGAAATCCCGTCCATTCGTAAGACGCTGGCCACTGACGTGCAGGCATCGTATGAAGGAGATCCTGCGGCCAAGAGCTATGATGAGATCATATTCAGCTATCCGGGAATCTATGCCATGGCGGTGTACCGCGTGGCCCATATCCTTTTTGAAAACGGCGTTCCTTTGCTGCCCCGCATCATGACCGAGTATGCCCACAGTGTGACCGGCATCGATATTCATCCCGGAGCCGAAATTGGTGAAAGCTTTGTGATCGATCATGGAACCGGTGTGGTCATCGGAGAGACAACCCATATCGGGGAAGGCGTTCGCATCTATCAGAGTGTAACCCTGGGGGCGCTTTCCATACCGAAAGATTCGGGAGATAAGTTTAGAGGCAAAAAGCGGCATCCGACCATCGAGGATGACGTTATCATATATTCCGGGGCGACGATTCTGGGCGGCAATACGGTCATCGGGACCCGTTCGGTTATCGGCGGCAACGTCTGGCTGACCCAATCGATTCCGCCCGATACGACCGTTTCCCTGGAATCGCCGCGCTTATCTTATAAATCAAAAAATAAAAAATCAGCGCTGGAAATGTTTGATGCGGTCATCTAGTGTTGTGTCCCACAAAGGCATTTAAAAAAAAGTCGAACAGCCTATTTAAAATTTGGTGGAGTCTTTGAATATAAAAAATTTCAAGCACCAAATAGCAAATAACAAACAATATCCAAATTCCAAGCTCCAATGATCCAAACAGGTTTGGACTTGGCACGAGCCTTCGACCCGAGCGCAGGCCGACGGTCAGTTTTCTTCGGTCTCAGCTCAGACCGAATGTAGTTTTTCACAGACAGCCG
>JAIVWA010000687.1:0-2501 GCA_049190255.1 Gammaproteobacteria bacterium
CCATTTGCGCGGTCAGTTGTCAGCTTAGACGTATGGATTAAATTTAAATTATAAAGAAAAGCACAGAAAAAATGATGGCCAAAATCTACGACGTAATCATCATCGGTGGCGGCATAATGGGCAGCGCCGCTGCCTATTATCTGACGAAAATGGACCCTACGCTTAAGGTGGCTGTTGTCGAACGGGACCCCACCTATGCCCGGGCCTCAACCACCCTTTCCATGAGCAATGTCCGGATCCAATTTAGTCTGAAAGAGAATATTCAAATTTCCCAGTATGCGTTTGAGGTCCTGGAACGATTCGAAGATGAGATGGTGGTCGATGGCAGGGAACCTAAAATTTATTTTCATCGCCAGGGCAACCTTTTTCTGGTTGATGAGAATAGCCGGGTGCAGGCCAAACAAGCCTTTGATCTGCAAAAAGGCCTGGGATGCCGGATTGAATGGTGGACGCCGCAACAAATTAAAGAACGCTTTCCGCTGTATGAAACCGACAATTTTGTCGGCGGCACCTACGGCCCCGATGACGGGCATTTTGACGCCTATGCCGCTTTGATGGGCTATAAAGCCAAGGCCAGATCCCAGGGCACTGAATACCTTACCCATGACGTCGATAAGATAATGAACCGCAGCGATCGTGTCGCCGGTGTCCGACTGGCTTCGGGAGAGTCCCTGGGGGCTGGATATATCATCAACTGCGCGGGGGCCTGGGCCGCACAGGTGGCTGCAACCGCGGGTGTAAACCTGCCGGTGGTGCCGGTCAAGCGCCAGGTGTTCACATTGGACACCGCCGTTAAACCGCAAGGCCCGCTGCCCCTGACCGTTTTGCCCTCGGGTTTGTATTTTCGTACTGAAACCGGGGGGATTATCCTGCTGGGCAAATCAATGGCGGAAGACCCCACCGGATTCCAATTTAGCTGGGATGATAAGCGCTTTATGGAAATCCTCTGGCCGGAGCTGGCCGAATTTGTGCCGGCCTTTGACAGGCTTAAACTGGTGAGGGGATGGGCCGGGCTCTACGCCGTCAACACCCTGGACGGCAATGCCATTCTGGGTGAGTGGCCGGAGGTCCAGGGCCTCTTTTTGGCCAACGGTTTTTCCGGCCACGGTCTGCAGCAGGCGCCGGCAGTGGGTCGTTACCTCGCTGAACTCGTTTTGGAACTCCCCTTTTCTCTGGATCTTTCAATATTCGGGCCGGACCGCATCCTGGAAAACAAGCCCCTCAGTGAAGGCGGCCTGGTTTGACCTCAATGTTGCAACACTGAGGTTCATAGAGGTTGATTGGGTTGAATGAGTTGATTTGGTTTCAGCAATCCTATAAATCTGAAATCGACTTTATGGTATTCCCGTATCAAATCAAAGAGATAAGCAGAAAAGTCCCAGTTCATTTAAACCGGAATCTGGAAAGTGAGTTGACATCCGGGCGGATAAATGGTTATAAAGACGCTTTATCGCCGGGATTCGAGCTTAAATTCAACTCTGGAGGATATGCCGAAATTTAATGCAATGCCCCGCGCAGTAAAGTTTTTCTGTAAACATCGAACAATCCAATTGAATATCTTCCGCTGAAACGGTGGATTCCGAGGTAGTCTGATTGTTATGGCTGAACTGAGATTAGAAAATGTTTCGAAACGATTTGGCGGCCTGCTGGCGGTCAACAACCTGGATCTGAAGGTACCGCAAGGCAAAATTTTAAGCCTGATCGGTCCCAATGGTGCCGGTAAAACCACTGTCTTCAATATGATCACCGGGGTTTACCCGCCCACCGAGGGGAACATCACCTATGGCGATAATACCCTTAACGGTTTGAGGAGCAATCGCATCATTGCCCAGGGTATCGCCAGAACCTTCCAAAACATCCGCCTGTTTAAATCGATGACGGTCCTGGAAAATGTTCAGGTCGGCATGCACTGTCGAACCAAAAGCGGACCCGTCAGGGCCTTGTTGAAAACTGGGTTTGAAAAGCGGGAAGAAAAAGAGATTACCGCCAAATCCCAGGAGATTTTGGATTTTTTCGGATTGACCGGCCACCAAAACGATTACGCCTCCAGTCTGCCCTATGGAGGACAGCGACGGCTGGAAATCGCCCGGGCCCTGGCCACCAAGCCGGAAGTGTTGCTTTTAGATGAACCGGCAGCCGGCATGAACCCGATAGAAACGGCCGAGCTGATGGAACTTATCATCAAGCTGCGCGATACCGGATTGACCATCTTTCTGGTTGAGCATGATATGCGGCTGGTGATGGGAATTTCGGAACTTGTAACGGTACTGGATTACGGCCAAAAAATCGCCGAAGGTACGCCCAAAGAAATCCAGCAAAACGAAACGGTTATTGACGCCTACCTGGGAACCGGTGCCAAGACGTAGAATTAGGTACAGTATTCGATATTTTTATTCTTCAACGGCCAGTTAGATCGCAAAAGAAACTCTGAAAAAGCGAATATCGAATAATGAATGTCGAATGTCGAAGGGATGTATTCTGTCTATTTTAAAAAAAGACTG
>JAIVWA010000688.1:0-2507 GCA_049190255.1 Gammaproteobacteria bacterium
CGGCTGCCTTGCGAACAGCAGCGTTGACATCTTCTGCCGATGGTTTACTTCCCAGCCGGGCGACAAGGTCTACAATGGACCCGTCCGGTACGGGAACCCGCATGGCCAGACCATCCAGTTTGCCCTGCAACTGGGGCAGCACCTTGCCCACCGCCCGGGCCGCACCCGTTGTCGTGGGAATGATGTTTTCACCGGCCGCCCTGCTGCGCCGAAAATCTTTGTGCGGAACATCGGCCAGGCGCTGATCGTTGGTATAGGCGTGCACCGTGGTGATGAACCCCTCCTCGATGCCAAAAGAATCATCCAGAATTTTGGCAATCGGCGCCAGACAATTGGTGGTGCATGAGGCATTGGAGACAATGCGGTGTTCGGCTTTAAGCTCATCGTCATTGACCCCCAGAACAATGGTGGCATCGATTTCATCTTTGGCCGGTACCGTCAAAAGAATTTTTTTGGCCCCGGCGGCTAAATGCTTTTCCAGCGTGGCCCTTTCACGAAATACACCGGTGGATTCGATGACGACATCAACGCCTAAATCCTTCCAGGGTATTTGGGCCGGATCGCGATATTCGGTCATCTCCACCTTTTGGTCGTTAACGTACAAAGCATCTTCAGTGGCCTTGACCTCCTTTTTAAAAATACCCATCACGGTGTCGTATTTGAGGAGGTAGGCCAGCTGTTCGTTTTCAAAAAGGTCATTGATGCAGACGACATTGATATCGTCGCGCTCACTTAAAATTCGAAAGACGGTGCGGCCGATGCGGCCGAAGCCGTTTATTCCTATTTGGGTAGCCATTATGCCGCCTCCTTTTCCATCACCGTGAAGGTGTTGATAAGATCCACCACGCGGTGGGCATATCCCCAACCATTGTCATACCAGGCCAGGGTTTTCGATACATTTTCTCCCATCACCATGGTCGCCAGGGAATCAAAAGTGGCCGAATAGGGACTGCGAATAATGTCGCTGGAGACAATGGGTTCATCCTCGTAATCGATGATTTCGCGCCATGTATCGGTAGATGCCGCGGTTCGCACCACTTCGTTAATCGCTACGGTGGTCACCGGTTTTTCATGCCAGCAGACCAGATCCACCACCGAGCCGTTGGGCACAGGCACGTTCATGGATCCTCCGCTGATGCGCCCTGCCATCTCCGGTATCAGCCTGGTAACCATCCCGGCTGCATCGGTTTGCTGGGGAATAATATTTTCGGCGGCCGCACGACCCCGACGTTTGTCCTCGGAAGGAACGTCCGCCAGGCGCTGCTGGTTCGTGTAGGCGTGCACGGTGCTCAAAAAAGCTCTCTTTATACCGAAGGCGCCGTGCAGAATTTTAATAATGGGCGCCGCGCAATGAGCCGTGCACGATCCATTGGAGACAATCCGGTGCTCCGGTTTCAACTGGTTGTCATTGACCCCCATCACCACCGTGATATCGGGCGGATCCTTGGGCGGGGCGCACAGGATCACCTTTTTGGCCCCGCGCTCGAGATGCCGTTCGAGCTGCTCGCGCGTCCATTTGCGGGCCGTGGCCTCGATGACGACATCCACCCCTAAATCTCCCCAGGGGACATCTCCGGGCTCCGGTTCAGACAGCATGGGGACCTGGCGCCCGGCCACATACAGGTGGCCTTCCTTAATACTGACTTCATCCGGAAACTGGCCTAAGATCGTATCGAATCGAAGTAAATACTCCAGCGCTTTATGATCAGCGATATCGCTGATGGCCCTCAACCGGATATCCTCGCTCTGGTAGAGGATACGGAAAAGGTTTCTTCCGATCCTGCCAAAGCCCATTAGACCTATTCCTACAGTTGACATGGGACACCTCCTTTTGTAACCGTTTACAGGTTTGAGTCTTCGCGATAAACGCTACGCCCCCACAAGCAGGGTTCAGATCAGCCGCTGGCTTGAAAAGCGGCCAGTCTAATCAAAAAAGAAACTTTGGCCTTGTGCTGCAGTAGGGGCGGGGTTTATCCCCGCCCGCAAACCGCCGCGATTACTGCTACGGGCGGGGATAAACCCCGCCACTACTTTATTTCGCGGCTTAATGTAGTTTCACACGAGAGGTTCAGGGTTCGGATTCGCCGTCAACTCTGAACCTTTGAACTTTGAACCCCTGAACCGTTAGGCCTTATCTATCTTTTTAATACCTTATCTGATTATGTCAACAACCGGGACTGATTTAGTGTCGGATAATTTGATCTGCTGTGGAATCGCTCTGATAGGATTTGAACGGTTACGCCGGTCGCTGGATACTCGATACTGGATACTGGATGCTCGATACTGGTTGCTGGCAACTGGTCACTGGATACTGGTTTCTGGTCGCTGGTTGCCTGTAACGAAAGGTATAGGGTGTAAGGTTTAAGGTTCAGGGCTCAAGGCATAAGGTGTCACTGGTTCTTTAAAATCTAAAATCCCAAATCCGAGATCAAGAGCCTCTGCCATCATCCTTCTATATGCTATGCGCTATGCTCTCTGCGCTTTGCTTCATCATTCCGAAATCTAAA
>JAIVWA010000689.1:0-2491 GCA_049190255.1 Gammaproteobacteria bacterium
CTTCCTCCACATTCAGATACTGGTAAAAAAGCTCACTTAGTAACTTCTGATCAATATCATCGCGCACTCGCATTAACGAAAACTCAAAAAAGCCCGCCATGGGGGGCGGCAAAATGTAGACAGACTTCCCATTCTGCTCAATATCCACAAGGATGGCCCGTTCGGCAAGCTCATTCAGCGCATTTTGAGCACTCGGCATGTCCATTTTCCAGATACGGCTGGCTTTCTCTACGGTAAAGGGTTTGATGGGCAAAAGCGAAACCAGTTCAGCCTCTTTCTCACTAAAAAGCATTTTCAATATTTGGTTGAGCAATTTAGATGGAGGGGCGCCCTGAGGAGAGCGGTCTAAGCGATCAATTAATTGGGAATAACCGGATTTGATTGTATGATGAGCCATAATTAAGAATTAAATTCAATTTATTATACAGGGGAACTATTGGGATGTAAATAGGGAAATATGCTGCTCAGAGGGCGATTATTAGGACGAGAGTGTGACGGATTGTGGGGCGCTGCAAAAAAAATTATTATGATGTAATGCGCCGGGGGCATCAATGCGAGCTTTGCGTTGCATATTCAAGTGTATAGTTATTCTATCTTTTAAAAATAATACCTGGCCCTCAATTCTATTTTATAATCATTCAGTTTTTCACCGTATTCGGTATGTTTGCCTCCGATCAGAAAGGCGCTGCGCAATCTAAGTTCCAGGTTGGTTATGGGATTGTATAGAAGCTCCGGCGTCAGGGACAAACTTTGATCATCTAGGTTGACGATGGAAAATATGGCTGGTGTAAAGTAAAGGATATCAAAGGGTTCTTTCCAGCTGGCTCGAAAATAGAGATAATTGCGCATCGATTTGGCGGTGGTCAGGGTGCCCTGGGATAATTTAGATGCCCGGGTGAGTTGGGAACTGTCGCCGGTGGTAAGAAACGTGTCGTACGCCCGGTCAACATAACGGTAAAAGTTTTTAGCGCTGTCCCGGCTGATTCCTCCGTCGTTGTGGTAGTATTCAAGGATGAAGGTAATTTCGTCGTCGGTAAGATAACGAATACCGAAAAGATATCTCAGGATGTCCGACTCATCGATGGAGAGATTTCCCTGGCTGTCGATGGATTTCTTATCAAAGTCGTTGATCCATGCCAGCTCCCCGTGGATTTCAAAATTTGTTTTTATATTTCTCGAAAAATCAAAGCCGAAACGGGTGCTTCGGCTCTCCCCGGTAAAAAAAAGAAGATCCATATCGGTGTCCCAGAGAAGTAAATAAAGCTTGGCTGCAAAGTTGATATGGTCCACTTCACCAAAATCATCGTTTATGTCCTCCGTGACCGGCAGGATGACCGGTGTTAGGGCCACGGTTTTCAAAGGCCCCATAAAGCTCTTGATCAGGTCGGCCGTTACAACATAATAGCCTTCCAGGGCCTCGGTGGGGTCATCGGGGTCTTTGGGGCGCGAAACAAAGGCCACGGTGTTAAAGGCATAGCCTTTTCCCCACTGGACCACTTCTTTGCCGGTATTCAGCGTGAAGCTCGGGCTCGGCTTTAAGGATAGGTACCCTTCCTGAAGAACGGTATCATTATCCCATCCCTGGTAGTCATGCCACAGAAGGCCGTCGGCCCTGAAGTAAAGACTCCCAATGCCCTTCTGATACCCCCCCTCCAGGCGAAGGCCAAAATTATACTGTTCCTGGGTTGCCCCCTCGTCCTGATCAAAGAATTTAAGCTTATAGAAAGCAGCGTTACGATCCAGGCCGAAAAGAACCGGCCTGAATTCAAGAAAACCACCGAGGTAGTAAGGTTTTTTTTCGATCTCCTTTTCAATTTCCGACATATCAAACTGATATTCGTCCTGGCAGAAAGCCGGTTGTAGAAAAATAAAAAACAAACCCATCACATATACACTAAATGTGAACCGCGTTTTGTTCATCGCAGGCTTTCGACTCTGGAAAGAAAGTTTAGGGTAAAGACTTCATCTGGAAGCTCTTTCTTCTTCATTCTGGCAAAGATCATCACCGATTTATATCCTTTATGCAGCGGGCTGTCCGTCTCAATCACGGCGGGACGTACAATACCGCCGCCAAAATCCTGAATTTTTTTAAAATAAAGGGTCTTGATCAGCATGCCGGATGAAGCAAAACACTCGATTTTAGAAGGAAGAAGCTTCTTTTCGTCCAGCCACATTTTTATGCTGTCGTAAGCAACGGTTCGGGTCTTGGCCTTCAAATGAAGCAACAATAAGCCTTCTCGTTTCTCCACTTTGTCGCAATTGTATTCAGCACTGTAGTCAAGCCGCATGATATCAGCGTTGTTGAATATTCCTCCGGTCACTGACTGGAGGCTGGTGATGCGGATCGGTTTGCCGACATTTGGAATGTAAAGCCACATGTTTTCACCCACCCGCAAAGTTGCCCGGCTTTTCTCACTGGCAGGGGATAAAAAAACAGATGCAATCTGATCGCGGCCCTTTTTGACCGAGTACATGATGAACTCTTTTTGAG
>JAIVWA010000690.1:0-2491 GCA_049190255.1 Gammaproteobacteria bacterium
CGGCGGCGGCTTTGAGGGCTGAAGCCGTGAGCGATTTCATGTCGGTTTGCTGCGGATCAACCTTGGCCCCCGGCCGGGCGCGCTGGAGACCGTTGACCACCACCCGGTCATCGGGCTGCAGCCCTTCCTCGATCACGCGCAGGCCGTCCACCAGTCGGCCCATGCGAATCGGTTTTTTCTCCACCATGTTTTCGCTGTTGACCGCCAGCAGGAAGCGTCCGCTCTGGTCGGAACCGATGGCGCGCTCGGTCACCAGCAGGGCGTTTTCCCGCTTTCCGATGGGCATGCGCAGGCTGGTAAAAAGACCCGGGAGGAGTACCGGCGCAGGACCCGGGTTGGGGAAGACCCCCCGCAACTGCAAAGTGCCGGTGGCAGGATCCACGCCGGATTCGGCAAAATCCACGATCCCCTGATGGGGATAGTTTTCCTCGTTGGCCAGTTCCAGGGAAACCGTCAGGTCGGCCCGGGCCGCGGAATCTTTAGGGGGATCCAGACCTTTTTCTTTGGTTTCCTGGCGATACATGGCCATCACCTTGAGCAGGTCCCGTTCGTTGAGGTTGAAATAGGCATACATGGGATCATAGCGGATGACCGTTGTCAGCAGCGTCGGTTCTTTTTCACCGACCAGGTTGCCGATGTCGACATAATTGCGGCTGACCCGGCCGGTAATCGGGGCGGTGACCTGGGTGTAGTCCATTTTCAACTGCGCCCAGTCGACCTGGGCCTTGGCCCTCAGGACGGCGGCCCGGGCGATTTCGCGTTCCCCGCGCCATTTGACCACATCGGCATCCGATCCCGCTCCCTGCTTGAAGATCCTTTGAGCGCGGCTAAACTCGGTTTCCGCCCGTTTGAACTTGGCCCGTGCGCTTTCCAGCTCGGCCCGGGTGGCATTCAGTTCGGCCCGGTATTGCCTGGGATCAATGACAAACAGCAGCGCATCTTTTTCGACTCGGGTGCCGGGGGTAAAGTGCATGCTCTGCAGAAAACCAGCCACCCGGGCGCGCACTTCGACTTCTTCAAAGGCTCGGGTGGTGCCGGTAAACTCCAAATAGTCGATGACCTCCTGCTGCAGGGGCTTGGCGACAGTCACCTTCGGCGCAGGGGGTGCAACATATTCATTGCGCTGGTCACAGGCAGCAAATGTCGAAAGGAGCGCAAAAACCATTAAAAGCCGGACAACATGCTTCAATTCAGATACTTTGGTAGAGCCTTGCATATGTTCTCTCCTTAATTTAAGACCGGCTCAAATGACATGAGCTTGATTGTTTTCATGGAAAGTTTCCTTTTTGAATCAGCTGGTCTTGTCTTTGGCAACTTTTTTCAGTTTCTCGTTGGCCCAGATAGCGACCTCCACCCGGCGGTTCTGGGACCGGCCTTCAGCTGTTTCATTGCTGGCAATCGGATCGGTCTTGCCGTAGCCTTCGGTGCTAAAACGGGCACGGTTGACATTCTGGGTGGCCAGATAATTCGCTACCGATCCGGCGCGCCGGCGAGATAGTTCAAGATTGTATTCATCCGAACCAGTGGAGTCCGTGTGTCCCGCCAGAAGAATATTGGTATCATCGTATTTATTGAGAATGGTTGCCAGTTGTGACAATTCTCCTTTGTAGGGATCTTTTAGATTAGATTTGTCAATGTCGAACAGGATGCCGGAGCTGAAGGTAATTTTAATGCCTTCGCCGACCCGCTCAACCTTGGCCCCTTCGATGTCCCGTTCGATCTCGGCCGCCTGTTTGTCCATATAATTGCCGATAAAGCCCCCGGCAAGGCCGCCAACTGCCGCTCCAATCAAAATCCCGGCCACGGTGCTGCCGGTGGCATACCCGATGACGCCTCCCACAGCTCCCCCGGTACCGGCACCGATGGCCGCGCCCTTTTGAGTGCGGCTCCATTCAGCGCATCCCATGGTCACTGCCAAGAATGAAATAATCAAAAATACGATGAATATTTTTTTCGGCATGGTTTTTTCCTCCATCTCCATAGATTGCAAAACAATTTTTCTAAGCTAGGTCTATCTGATTGAAATGTCAATCATACTTTTTATGTTGGCCCGGGTAGAAGAAATGGATAAGGAATTGAAGAGCGGAAGATATCGGGAAAAGCCTAAAAAAAGATACGCACAAGCGCTAACTTCAAAGGCTTTCATTTCAGAATCTCCCTTTGGGCTTCAAGGGTGACATCGGCAAAGGCTTTATCCTCTTCGGCCATCTCTTCATAGCCTTTGGCCATAAGAGCCTCGGTCTCTTTTTTCAGCCATAAGCTGAAAGCCTCTTGAGCAAGTTGGCTTTTAGCAAGTTTAAGCGTTTTGGATGCTTTATCGATCGCTTCGTAAAGGTCTTCATCAATAGTTAGACTGACCTTCCTTTTGGTTCTCATTTTATACCTCCCATAACACCATACTAATTGAAGGATAATAGATCGCATTAATTATCCTGTTAATAAATACTACCCGCTATAGCGGTTGTCATAAATATGTTCCGTTTGCCAAATT
>JAIVWA010000691.1:0-2488 GCA_049190255.1 Gammaproteobacteria bacterium
AAAGGTCTTCGGCGTCAACGGGCTGGTGTCCTATCATATGCAAAAAGCGGATGTCCTGTTGTCTTTCGGCGCAGATTTTCTGGAAACCTGGTTATCACCGGTTGAATACGCCCAAAAATTTTCGGCCATGCATGCCCATAAAAACGGCCGCAAAAATCTCTTTTTCCAGGTCAGCCCTTTTCAAACGTTGACGGGCGCCAATGCCGATCACTGGCTGGCCTGCAAGCCGGGTAGCGAATCCATAGTAGCCCTGGGGCTGGTCAGACAGGCCCTGGACATCGGCAAAGGTAGAGATCTTCCCGGGTCCTATCATGAATTCATAAACAAGGTCACCGCGCCTTACACCCAGGACCAGGTCTTGACGCATTCCGGAATCTCGCTGGAGCTCTATGAAAAACTGATTATCCAGCTTGTGGAGGCGCGTCGTCCACTGGTGCTGGGAACCGGTACGGGTGCATCTGATCTCAACGGCTTGCAAACCAATCTGGCGGTGAATTTATTAAATCTGCTTTTTGACCCGAAATTGCGGCTGCTTGATTTTAACAACCGGCATCGGGTGGAAACGGCGGCCAAGCGGTCTGAGGTTTTGAATTTTTTCCTAAATCTGGGAATCGGTGACGTCGACCTGCTGCTGCTCAATAAGGTCAATCCGCTATTTTCCCTGCCGCCGGACAGCGGCGTCAAAGAAGCCCTGGCAAAAAAAGAAACTTTTGTGGTCAGCTTCAGCAATTTTATGGACGAAACCGCTGAGATGGCCGATCTTATCCTGCCGGTCCGGATGCCCCTTGAGACCTGGGACGAATACAGCGGCCAGCAGCCGATTGTGTCGACGATGCAGCCGGCCATGGGGAAGTTGACCAACGCCTCGCATTTAGGGGATGTACTTTTACATGCCGGATTTGAAAATAATCCGCCGGCCCAAAATTACAAAGCCTGGCTTATTTCCCGACTGGCTGAAGATCACGGCATCGCCGATGAAACCCAATGGGTGCAAACGCTTCAAAAGGGCGGACAATTCAACGTCGCCATAAAAACGGCCCGATCAAGCAAAAAGCTGAAACCGCGGAAGCTGGCCGACATACTGGCTAAAAAAACACAACCACCGCAATCAGGCCTCGTTTTTACGGCCACGCCGTCCATAAGATTTTTCGACGGCCGAGGCGCCAACAAACCCTGGTTGTGCGAAATTCCCGATCCGCTTTCACGCATCGCCTGGCAGACACCGGTTATCCTCCATCCGGATACGGCCAGGCAAAACGGCATTGCCCAGCAGGACATTATTCAAATTCAAACCGAATCCGGCACCCTGGAAGCCCCGGTTTATGTATCCGAGACGGTATCGCCTTATATTATGCTAATGCCCATCGGGCAGGGTCATCTGTCGTACGGCAGGTATGCGCAGGGAACCGGCCTTAGCCCGTTGACCCTTCTCTCCGCTAAAACAGATCCGGACTCCGGAGGCTCCAGCTTTACCGCTGACAAAGTTTCAATTCAAAAAACCGGCCGCACGATGGAACTGGCGCACACCGACGGCAGCCGGACGCAGCATGGCCGGACCTTCGCCCTTTCGGTCGGACTGAAGGAATTGAAAAAAGGCCAGCCTCACAAAAAATCCGGCCTGGCCATGAAAGATTTCCCGCTGACCCTTCCGTTACCGGAAGGCTACGATCCCCGGCGGGATTTTTATCCGTCCCATGACCACGAAATTTATCGCTGGGGCATGGTGGTGGATCTGGACAAATGCATCGGCTGCGGCGCATGCGCCGCCGCGTGTTATGCCGAAAACAACATCGGAATCGTCGGCCGGGACCGGGTGCTGGAGGGCCGGGAAATGGCCTGGCTCAGTATTGAACGATTTCATGAGCCCGAACAGATGGAAAAAGTAACCTTTCTGCCCATGCTCTGCCAGCATTGCGACAATGCCCCCTGTGAGTCGGTCTGCCCGGTATATGCCCCCCATCATTCCAAGGAAGGTATAAACAACCAGATTTACAACCGCTGCATCGGGACCCGTTTTTGTTCACAGAATTGCCCGTATAAAGTGCGCCGCTTCAACTGGTTTGACTGGCAATGGCCGGAACCGGTCAACCTGCAGCTAAACCCGGATGTGACCGTACGCAGCAAAGGGGTGATGGAAAAATGCTCCTTTTGCATTCAACGCATCAAAGCCGCCCATGATATCGCTAAAAACGAAAAACGGCTGATCCGTGACGGCGAAGTTCAGCCGGCCTGTGTCCAGACCTGCCCGACAGATGCGCTTGTTTTCGGCAGTCTGATGGACAGCAGCAGCCGGGTGAGAAAACTCGTGGACAGCCCGCGGGCCTATCAAGCGATGGGATATTTAAATACCAAACCGGCGGTCATCTATTTGAAAAAAGTGGTGGTGGAGGTATAGTCGTTGGGTGTGCCGGTTAGCCGGCCAACGGACTCAACGGGCCAACCGGCCAACGGACCAACCGGCCAACCGGCTAACGGGCCAACGGGCTAA
>JAIVWA010000692.1:0-800 GCA_049190255.1 Gammaproteobacteria bacterium
AGGATAATGCCGGAACAGCTTTTGGAAATGACAATAAAGAATAACTGGGTGATAGAATTTGATGTCAACTAAACAAGACGTCAAAGACCGGCTGTTCGACGAATGGCCGGAAAAGTATGATCGCTGGTTCGAAACTCCCATTGGCGTTCTTGTTAAGAAATACGAGAACGAACTTCTCTTAGACATGCTACAGCCCTGTCCGGGAGAAATGATCCTGGATGTCGGCTGTGGAACCGGTGTGTTCACACTCAATATTCTTGGCTGTGGCCCGCGGGTGACAGGGCTCGATATTTCCCACCCCATGCTCGTGAGAGCCGGGCAGAAATTAGAAGAATATCCTTTCCAAAGCGTGGCTGCTGATATGATATCTCTGCCCTTTGCCGATGAATGTTTTGATAAGGTCGTTTCTATGACCGCCCTGGAATTTACAGAGGATGGCAAAGGGGCTGTCGGCGAATTGTTTCGTGTGACCAGAAAAGGCGGGGTAGTTGTGGTAACGACCCTCAACAGCTTAAGCCCCTGGGCAGTTCGCAGAAAAAAGGCAGCTGACAGGGGGCATTCACTGTTTGAACAGATGATATTCAGATCTCCGGATGATTTGCGCGCCCTTGCCCCGGTTGACGGAACAGTAAAAACCGCCATCCATTTTCTAAAGGACGATGATCCTCAAAGAGCACCTGAAATTGAGCATGATGGACAGAAACAGGGCCTTGACACGGGAGCCTTTGTGGCTGCCAGGTGGGTGAAGGCAGGAAATGCCTAAAATGCCTAAAATGCACTAAAGTGCCTAAAATTGCGGT
>JAIVWA010000692.1:810-2480 GCA_049190255.1 Gammaproteobacteria bacterium
CGGTGGGTTAAAAAATAAAATGCCTAATCCGCCAAAAAGCGAGGCGGACAAGAGTGCACTAAAGTGCCTAAAATTGAGGTCCGCCTCCGGCGGATCGGTTTTATTAAAAAGTGTCCAAGAATCATTTTTTGCACACTAAACAAGGTGAACAGCAATGATTACAGATAGTTTTATTCGCGAAATGGAAGAAATCGTCGGCAAAGCGCATGTATCCGTATCGCGTGCCACTACTGAATTATACTCTTACGACGCATCGCTGGCCAAGGGCAAACCGGGTGTGGTGGTTTTCCCCGCAGATACCGATGAAACCGTCCGGGTGGTGCGCACGGCCCACCGGCAGGGTGTTACTTTTGTACCGCGCGGTTTCGGAACCAACCTTTCGGGGGGCACGATCGTGGCTGCTGACGGGTTGATTATTGTGCTGTCCCGCCTGAATCGAATTCTTGGGATTTATCCGGAGAGCCGCTATGCGGTGGTCCAACCCGGGGTAACCAATATGGAGCTTCAAGATGCCCTGGCGCCATTAGGGTTTTTCTACGCACCGGATCCCGCCAGTCAAAAGGTATCCACCATCGGCGGCAATGCCGGCGAAAATTCAGGAGGGCCCCGCTGTCTGAAATACGGGGTGACCACCAATCATATTCTCGGGTTGGAAATGATCCTCCCGGACGGGGAGGTTGTGCGAGCAGGCGGAGCGGCCCTTGATCCTGCGGGATATGATCTGCGCGGTGTCATGGTCGGCAGCGAGGGTACTTTCGGTATTACCACGCAGATAACCGTGCGCATCCTGCCCCTGACCGAATCGGTGATCACGATGCTTGCCGTTTACGATAAAATAGCAGATGCGGCACGATCCGTATTTGAAATTATCGCCGCCGGTATCCTGCCCAACACGCTGGAGATGATGGATGCCATGATTATCGATGCCGTGGAGGACAGTTACAGCTGTGGTTACCCCCGGGATGCCGCCGCGGTTCTCATTATCGAGGTTGAGGGGCCGACGGTGGGCCTCAAGGATCAGGCTGAACGCATCCAGAAAATTTGCATGCAAACCAAATGCCGCGATATCAAGGAAGCCAAGGACGATGCCGAGCGCGAGCTGCTCTGGCAGGGACGCCGTGGCGCCTTTGGCGCGGTTGCACGCCTGGCGCCCAACTATCTGGTCAACGATGCCACCGTGCCCCGAACGAAGTTGCCCGAGGCCCTGGAGCAGGTCGCCCGGATTGCAAAAAAATACGGGTTTAAGGTCGGCAATGTGTTTCATGCCGGTGATGGGAATTTACACCCCCTTTTATTGTTTGATTCCCGCAACGCCCAGCAATTACACGAAGTTGAAAAGGCCGGCTGGGAGATTATGCAGGCCTGCGTAAATTTGGGCGGAACCATCTCCGGCGAGCACGGCATCGGCCTGGAGAAACAGGCGGCCATGCGCATGATTTTTACCGAGGATGATCTCGATACCCAGCGTGCGATTAAACATGCCTTCGATCCGGAAAACGTTTTAAATCCCGGCAAAATCATCCCGCCGCCCGGTAACGGCGATCATCCGCAAAAATCTTCTTTGCCGGCCCCTGTTTTGGCGAGAGCCCAGAGCATTTCCAAAAGCCAGGCCGCCGCCGCACCGATTATGGAATCGATTAGCAAGGCGGCATCTCAAAAACAGGCGGTGA
>JAIVWA010000693.1:0-2473 GCA_049190255.1 Gammaproteobacteria bacterium
GGATGAACACCAAAAATATCGAATATCGCCGATGCGCGTGAAAATCCATGAGATAAAATGGGTACGGTGGCATCGCGCCATGGAATCAGCTTTCCATTGAACCAGACCTGTAAATCGTTATTCATACCGTCTCCGTTTCGTTGGTGCTATGATTTACTGTTCTAATTTCAAATCGCTTTAGTTCAAAAGATCAGGGGTTCATGCAATAACGCAATGGTTTAAGGTATAAGGTACAAGGCATAAATAGTTGACTGGGTTTATTAAGTTGATTGAGTTGATTGAGTTAACCTATAACCGAAAATACGTGGTCAATCATTTGCGCTGCATTCCGTTTCCACTCCTTGTCGTTTGAATCCCAAATCCCAGATCCGAAATCGAATGAATCCACCTTCCGCATTCCCAATTCCGAATTCAAATACCTCTTTCGGCTTTTTTTCTTTCCGCATTCCGCATTCCCAATTCCGCATTCAGTTGCCTCTGTCATTTCGTGACCCAGATGTAGTCTGCGACATCAAGCGCCACCTCACTTCCGACCGAAGCCGGATAAATGGTTGTGAATGCTGCTCCGGTCCGTTTATACGCTCGATCGGGAATACCATACTTGAACTGAATATGTCCGTTGCCGGCCAGAACGACCATCACATCAGTGTTCAAATTTTCAGCGATAGCTTCGGCCATGGCATCTTCCCAGACAGATTGGGCGGCATAAAAATTCTCAAACTCAACCTCACCCCTAAAATGGTGCCGATGGTTTTCAAAAACTTTTTGAACGTAGTCACGGTGGGCTGTATTGGACATATCCATTTGCTGTGGAAGGTGATCTTTTTCATCATTTCTTAAATTAGTGATACCGCCTTCACGAATTTTTGGAGGAATATGATTGGGAATATTTAGCCCTACCAGCCGGAGGCGATGCTCTTTGATAAATTCCAGAATATCTTCATACAGGGAGAAATCATAGCGCCAGTTGGCATACCAGTGCACTTTTTGTAAAAATTCCTTTTTCTCCAGCTTCCCGGCAGACCACTGATCAAGCACATCCTGATAGGAATGATCAAACATTTCCATACCGACGGTCAAATTTGGATGCTTTTGAAACAAGGCTTGAATAACCTCTTTCTGAATCCGGTGGTGATCCTGATTCGTGTGCATTTCGCCCACGTAAATGACCCGACTGGTTTCGATATCTTCCAAAAGCTCTGCAAAAGAAACCGCCGCTGCTTTTTGGGTGGAAATAATCGTACCTGCTTCAAAAGCATCTGAGGTATCTCTAATATTGAGTTTGCTCGGTGCCACCGCACATCCCCATAAAATGGTAAGTATTATCAGACCGGCCCATAAAAATCCCGGCTGGGCGGTAAACGGGCCTGTTGTCTGCCTTATATTTTCAACTTTCATAACTTGATTTTTTTCTCACATGGGCATAGGATTGAATTAAAGGGCTTCGCCCTATTTACAACCACTTAACCAATCAACCAATCAACTATATCTGATTTTAGGCACTTTAAACTTTAGGCAATTCTTTTAATCATGCTATCCGAAAAAAACCCGGTATTCAGAAAACCCGTCATACCCTGGTATCAGTCCAAAACGGCCTACGGCCTTACCATTGCATTTATGCTGTTTGTTTTCCTGGTCGGCCTGGTCGGGATCTCCGTGACGCGCGAATATGAAACATATAAGGCTTACATCTGGGTGCCCGCCGTTCTTGTCATTCTAAGTGGAAGCTTGATTGTCACCAGCATAATACGCCTCATCCGGCGGTATGCTTCCAAGTAGCGGATACAATGTCTCAATGAGATGATGCAAAATTCGGGCGGTGGCTCCCCATATAACGACATCTTCAAACGGATACCTCAGCTCATCGATGTCCGGTATGCGATTGTGGAAATTTTTGGCCAGGTGGGTTTGGACCAGCGCCCGTAAGGGGATTTCTAGGATTCTGGAAATTTCTGACGGGTCGTGCCGAACGGGTCCGGCAGCATCCCACACTCCGATAAACGCTTCGATGTCTCGATGATTGATGGTCTGATAATGCCCGAGAGAACCGACTAACTCAACCTGATTGCGGCCAATTCGCGTTTCTTCCTCCAGCTCGCGAAATGCTCCCTCAAGCGGGCTGGCGTCAGCTTCATCCAGATGACCGCCCGGCAAGGCTACCTGATTGCGCCAGGGATAGCCCTCACTGTCCGTTTTCTGAATTGCCAGAATGTGAGGCTCTCCCGGATTAAACAGCAGCAGAAAAACACAGGCCGGTTTAAAATAACCGGTTTCGGGCGGCCCCGGAATTGCATTTTTATGGATAATTTCTTTCAATTCGGCAATATTTAAAGCGGCATAGCCCTCATATTCACGCTTGTGAAGTGGATCCATTTAATTAATCCGCCCTGGAAAATAGCACATTTAGGGTTGCAAATTGTTCTTTGAAAACTGAAGTAAGTTGTTAGATCGAAGGTCCGGCGGATTAATTATT
>JAIVWA010000694.1:0-2461 GCA_049190255.1 Gammaproteobacteria bacterium
CGCGCCGTGCCAGTGCTTCTCGCCGGCGGGGATCAACACCACATCTCCGACCGTGATTTCTTTTTTCTCTGTTTCTGTGGCGATGTAGCCTTTGCCGGCGGTGACGATGAGAACCTGCTCGCTGTCGTGGGCGTGAAATTTGTTGCGAACGCCCTGGCCGAAGTTGACAATGTTGACGTTGAACTCTTTGCTGTCCGGCAGCAGCACCTGCCGGCTGACCTCCGGCCCGGTGAACAGCGGGCTTTCAAAGTTTTCCTTAGCGACAGCATTCATTTTGATGACTTGCATTTTTGTCTCCTGTAATGTTAACGCGTTATTGACCGTTCTGCTCAATCAAGTCCCTTTTTTGGACAGAATCTCGGATAGTTTATCGGACATCGCTTTCATGCTGAAAGGCTTTTGGATAAATCCGTCACAGCCGCGGCCCATTATCTCTCTGGCCTGATCATCGATGCTGTATCCACTGGACAGCAGGACTTTTACTTTTGGATTGATCTCTTTTAGCCGGTCATACACTTCGCCGCCACCCATATCCGGCATCACAATATCCAGAACGACCAGGTTGATTTTGTCCTGGAGTTTTTTATACAACGCCACGGCATTGCGGCCATTATTTGATTCCTGTACGGTGTAACCAAGCTTTTTAAGTACCCTGGCACCCACATCGAGCACCATTTCTTCATCGTCCACAATGAGAATGGTGCCGCTTCCTTTCATGATTTCGGGAGCAGGTTCTGTAATTTTCAGGACTTTTTTGTCAGACGCCGGCAGGAAAATGCTGAATTGAGAGCCCTGCCCCTTTTGAGACTGAACATCAATATAGCCGCCATGATTTTTTATAATGCCATAAACCGAAGCCAACCCGAGCCCGGTTCCCTTGCCGCTTGCTTTGGTAGAAAAGAAGGGATCAAAGATCCGCTGCCGGACTTTTTCATCCATTCCGATTCCGGTATCAGAGACCGTTAAGCGCAGGTAGTCTCCCGCTGCCGGATGATACTGTTTGCTCTCAATATCATTGTGGGTGGCGTTCGAGGTTTTTAACACCAGGTTGCCCCCTTGCGGCATGGCGTCGGCCGCATTGACAAAGAGGTTTAGCAGTACCTGCTGAATTTGTCCCTGATCAGTCTCGACGACAAATAGATCGTCTGCAAGCTCGCACTGGATGGTAATCTCTTTGCGCGTGCGGCCAAAGGCCGTGGCGCTTTCTTCAACGATTTGATTCAGGTTGACCGGTTTAACAGAGTATTTTCCTTTGCGCGCATAGCCCAGCAGCTGGGTCGTTAACTCCGCGCCTCTTTTTATCTGTTGCTCAATATTTTTTAGAGGCTCATAATGGGGGTGGGTGTTGTCGATATCATAAAGCAGCAGGGAAGTATTGCCCAGAATGGTCGCCATGAGGTTGTTAAAATCATGGGCCATGCCCCCGGCAAGGGTGCCGATCGTCTCGAGTTTTTGGGCCTGGTGAAACTGGGTTTCCAGCCTTCTGCGATCTTCTTCCGCCTTTTTGCGATCGGTTATGTCTATTAAGCATCCTTTTATACCCAGGGTTTCGCCGTCACGGACAATAGTAGCGGAATGAACCATAACTGGAAATTTGCTGCCGTCTTTTCTCAAGGCCGTGTATTCATTGAGACCGACTTCTTCACCTCCTATAATTTTGGCAATATTTTCGGCCGCCTGCTGGCGATCTTCCGGTACCAGCATGTCTAAAGTATTGACCCCGCGATCGAAATCCTCCTGGGAGTAACCAAAGATATCGAATGCCCTGCGGTTGGCAAAGGTGAGATTTCCGATAATATCGCTTTCAAAGACGGTCAGCGGCATCAGCTCCGTCATTTCCCGGAACCTTTCTTCGCTTATCCGCAAGGCCTGTTCAACTTTTTTCGATTCAGTTATATCAAATCCAATGGATTGATATTGATATAGATTGTCCTTTTCATCAAAAAGGGCTCGATCGGTCCACCGTTGCCAATGCACATCTCCATCCGGTGTGTACACCTGGTGCTCATAATTTATAGCCGGACTTTCTTGGGTCAGGGATCGATACTGTTTTCTGACTTCCTCTCGCTCTTGGGCTGGAATGAATTGGAAAAAGTTTGCACCCAGCAGTTCATCGCGGGTTTTGTTAAAATAGCGACAGTATGGATTATTTACAAAAGTCAGGGTGCCGTCCGGTAAAAAACGGCAAACAAGGGCTGGCATATCTTCCACCAGAGCACGATAGTTCTCCTCGCTTTCCTTCAATGCGATTGAGGCTGAAATATCTTCATCAAATTTTGATTTCGACTCGGACACGGATACCATCCTCTCTTTATGGTGATTATTCCCGTTTTTTTTGATTCTTTAACGATACATTACTGTTGGCCAATGTTAAATATAAAAATCCCGTTTTTAAAATTTAAATTAGCGATTAAAAGGGATTCGGTTTATTAAAATAAAGAATAAGCTGCAACTAATCGCT
>JAIVWA010000695.1:0-2451 GCA_049190255.1 Gammaproteobacteria bacterium
AGTGGTCGCAATAGAGTCGTTGGCCGGCACCGACGGGTTTGATCTGCAGCTGCCGACCGCAATGGGGGCAGAATTTAAACGCCAATGGCCTTCCTCCGGTCTAAAAAAAGCCCGGTAAGTTTCCGGGCTTTTTGTTTTTGAATAACGCGTTATTTGAAAATTGACAATGGCAATTAGAAGTTAAGGTTAATACAATTCTGTATCAACACCCTTAAGCTAACACTGTTATTTTGTAAGTCAATTATAGGCTATCTCCAAAATGCAATCTTTTGACATATCCCTTAAAATACTTAGATTGTTCTTGAAATGAAGCATTATTCAGGTAAATTTCAACATAAACTCTATCTCATCCTATCCGGAATTCTGTTGGTTATATTTGGCTTTGCCGCAAGCCCCCAGGCGTCCGAGCTGCGTGCGCATCACAACCTGCAGATAGAGCTGTATCCCGCCACAAGCAAGCTGACCGGCGTCGATGACATCACTATCCAATCAGAGGCAGCCCGGGTTTTGGAATTTCGTATTTCGGAACGGGTGTCGCAGCTAAAAGTGGCGGTAAATAAAAAACCCCGCAATTTCGATTTTAAAAACGGCCGCCTGAAGCTGATACTTGAACCGCAAGAACAATCCTCTGATTTGCAGGTCACCATTCACTATGCGGCAATATTTGACGATCCGGTACCGCTGCGTCCCGTAAATGCGGACAATCCGGGCTATGGGGTGGAGGCGACCATATCGGAAAAAGGCAGCTTTTTGCTGGCCGGCGCGGGATGGTATCCGGAATTGATGAACAGCCGGGCAACGTATCGGTTAAATGTGAGTGGCCCCGACGGGTTGATTGCCGTTACCGCAGGTCGGCTGTTGGGCCATAAAACCGATCAGGGCAAGACCGTGTCTTCCTGGGAAGTGAATTATCCGGTAGAAGGTCTGTCACTTTCTGCTGCCCGGTATATTGTTGAAAAAAAATCTGTGGGCAAGGTAATGGCAGCGACCTATTTACTGCCGCAAAACCAACATCTGGCAAAATCGTATCTGGACGCCACCGCCAGCTATATCGCGCTGTTTTCGGATCTGTTCGGCCCGTATCCGTTTCAAAAATTTGCGGTGGTTGAAAATTTTTTTCCCACGGGATTCGGCTTTCCCTCTTACACCCTCATGGGCGGCCGGGTGCTGCGACTGCCGTTTATCATTCATACCAGTCTGGGCCACGAAATCGCCCACTGCTGGTGGGGCAACGGGGTCACCGTGGATTATGACGAGGGCAACTGGTGCGAGGGCTTGACCACTTATGTGGCGGATTACCTGTTTAAGGAGATGAAATCCAAGCAAGCCGCCCTGGACTACAGACGCCAATGGCTGCGCAATTTTTCGACCCTGGTCCGGCCGGATAACGATTTTCCATTGGACCGGTTCATGAGCCGTTATAACCCGGTCAGCAAAGCCATCGGCTATGACAAGGCCGCGATGGTATTTCATATGATCCGGCGCCAACTGGGTGAGGAGGCCTTCTGGAACGCTTTGCGAGATGTATACCGCGATCGTCTTTTTCAAAAGACTTCCTGGTCCGACCTGCAGCGGGCCTTTGAAGCCCGGGGCCAGCGTTCTCTGCAGGTATTTTTTGACCAGTGGTTACACCGCAAGAGTGCCCCCCGCTTTTTCATGGACGACGTTCAGTTGGACCATTCCGCCGGAAAATGGAAAGTGAGCGGACAAATCATTCAAAAGGATCCGCGTTATACTATTTTAATAAACCTGGCCCTGGAAGCAGGCAAAGAAAGGATTAACCGGGAAATAGAAATCACCGGAGAAGCGACGGCCTTCGAGATGATCAGCAGCGAACGGCCCCGGAGACTATCGGCGGATCCTGCTTTTGATACCATGAGATTGCTGTATGCCGCCGAGATACCACCGTCGGTTAACACTCTTAAAGGATCCCCCTCGGTCCGGATTGTGCTTTCCAATCAGCTGCAACCGGATCTTAAAAAGGCTGCCGAAACATTGGCCCTTTCCCTGGGGTTAAAAAATTATCAATTTATCTCTGAAAGCGAGGTCCGCCGGAGTCAGCTAATCGAAAATGACATTCTGCTGATCGGTCGGCCCCGACAAAAAAACCTTTTGCAGAAAATCCCTAAACAGATCAACATTCAGCCAACGTCCTTTACACTAGATGATGCTGAATATGACAAGGCTTCCGATGCATTTTTCGGTGTTTTCCACCACCCATTTACCGACAATCGCATTGCGGCCTTGTTTATACCGCCGTCCAAACAGTACGCCGACCTGGTGGCCAGAAAAATCACCCATTACGGAAAATACAGCTACCTGGCCTTTCAACAGGGGAAAAATAAAGACAAGGGAATCTGGCCCGTGGAAAAATCGCCGCTGGTGTATGTATGGGATTAATGGTTGATTAAGTTGAATAAGTTGATTGAGTTGATTAAGTTGATTGAGTTG
>JAIVWA010000696.1:0-2449 GCA_049190255.1 Gammaproteobacteria bacterium
TGTGGTTGTATTCGGCACTTCGATGCCGTACAACGATTAGCTCAACGAAGCGAACTTGTGGGCATCCTTTGAAGCGCTTCGTTGGACGAAGCCGCTACGCGGCGGAAAAAAAATCAAAAATAGTGTATAACTCCTATACTTGTCCAATTTCGGGCACTTTTTAAAAAGGAGTATACCATGAATCCAACTGAAGTAAATCGATTTAATGAACTCTATCAACGTCACCTGAGATTACTCAAACTACAAGGTAAAAGTCAGAAGACCATTGATGCATACTCTCGGGCTGTCCGCCGAATCAGTGAACATTTTGATTGCTGCCCCGATCAATTGACCCCGGAACAATTAGAAATCTATTTTGGAGAACTGGTTGAGAGCCACTCATGGAGCACAGTCAAAATAGATCGAAATGGCCTGCAATTCTATTGGCGGTATGTGCTTAAACTTGATTGGCAATGGGTTAATATTATAAAGCCTCCAAAGATCCATACAATACCTGACATTCTTACCCCTATCGAAATAGAGCAACTCATTGGCACAACACGAAAACTACGCTACCGTGTTTTTTTATTAACCACCTATTCAATGGGACTTCGTTTAGGAGAAGCTTTATCTCTTCAAGTCGGTGATATTGATGCCGGGCTCAAACGGGTTCATATCCGCCGTGGCAAAGGACATAAGGACCGGTTGGTACCATTACCTGATCTCACCTTACTGGGATTGCGTGCACTCTGGAGTAAGCATCGTCATCCAAATTTGATATTTCCTAATGCCAAAGGCTCTCTTAAAACAATTCAACAGGCAACAACTCATATGGATAGAGGAGGTACACAAAAAGCTATGAAAATAGTGGTCACAGAATGTGGTATTAAAAAAAAGTCTCTATACACTCCCTTCGCCACAGTTTTGCCACTCATCTACTTGAACGCGGCTTAAGCCTTCGTCATATCCAGGCACTGCTCGGCCATGCCAGTCCTACGACAACTGCACGTTATGCTCATCTGACTGATGTCACTGAAAAAGACAGTATGATCACCATTAATGAGCTGATTAACACACTTCATGTCGACTTAAAGAAGGTGTAATCATGGAAATGGCCTCTATTATTAATCAATATTACGATGCATTTATGATCAAGTATGCTGATACTGCATTACCTGGTCATCTGAAGGCAATGAATGCCATTTGTAGTTGCCGTACACCTGATTCCGGGGAACTTTATGTGCAGTGTCCTGACTGTAGTCACGCGGAATGGCGACCTCTATCCTGTGGACACCGTAGTTGCCCGAAATGTCAGAACCATGCAGTTAGTCAATGGATTGACCGGCAACAGGCCAAGTTATTGCCTGTCCTTTATTTTATGGTTACTTTTACATTGCCATATGAACTAAGGTCATTGACCTGGTACCATCAAGAAACGGTGTATTCTATTTTTTTCACTTGTGTTGCCAGTACACTGAAGGATTTTGGTTTAAATCCAAAAAATCTGGGAGCAGAAATTGGTATGACCATGGTCTTGCATACGAATAACAGAAAACTGGACTTTCATCCTCATATTCATGTGGTGGTGCCAGGCGGTGGTGTGGATAAACGCAGGCGCCAATGGAAAAAGAAAAAAGGTAAATACTTGTTTAATCAAAAAGCCATGGCTAAGGTCTTTCGAGCCCGTTTTTTGACGGCTTTAAATAAAGCTGAACTTTCCATCCCCAAAAGAGCTCCTGAAGAATGGGTAGTTGATTGCTCTTGTGTGGGAAAAGGGATAACCGCACTGAAATACTTATCCCGATATTTATACCGTGGTGTTATCAGTGAAAAAAATATTGTTTCAAATCAAAATGGCCAGGTAACTTTTAAGTATATTGAAAGCAAAACCGGCAATACACTATATCGCACCCTCAAAGGGGAGGATTTTTTGCACCTCATCTTACAACATGTTCTACCCAAAGGATTTCGGAGAGTCAGGGACTATGGGTTTCTTCATGGTAATGCAAAAAAGCTGCTGTCTCTGGTGCAATTGATTTTGCATGTTGTTATTGAAGTGATTAAACAGCGTCCAAGACCTGTTTTTAAGTGTCCACGTTGTCAGTCGCCAATGGTTATTCTGGGATTTCGTCTAACTGCATGGAAACCAGGCTAACTCTTTTTTATGGCAAGGGCTTGCAATTCATTCAAAACAGGAGGAAAAAACTTTTATGAAATAGTTAATTTTTTAAAAGCCTATTACAGGTTAAGGCACTCCCTCGCCTTGAAAAAAGTGCGCTTCTTGAAGACGCACTTCCTACCCCTTGTTCAAAAAAAGATATTTCCTTATATACAGAATATGCAGACACACCGGGCTTGTCCAACAACCGGATAAGATTGTGGTTCGTTCCTCACACAATCTATCCTTATTCGTTCGGCGATTTTCGCCGTTTGGGTTATTGAATTACTAAAGAGCGTCCCCGTGCCCTCA
>JAIVWA010000697.1:0-2448 GCA_049190255.1 Gammaproteobacteria bacterium
GAAAGGTATTGCTTTATTACATCCTTTTTCAGTTCTGCGCTGCCCGACTTTCTATCTTTGAGGAGGGTTACCCGATAGAAGTCCTTTTTTTTGCTCTGCTCAACCGCCACTACCTGGACACTTTTATCTATCTTCTGGACCTCTTTTCGCAAAGTCTCTTCAATCAGTTCAATAGTTATTTCTGGCATCTTTTAAATCCTTTTGATTCATAATTAGAAGATTCAAATGTCCAAAGGCCACGGACGTCCCCTAAAACTTCATTTCGGTCCTGAGCTGCTTTTTGTAAACAAAAATCAGGCCCGCTGAACCGTGACGGTTTTGTTGCCGATGCGGTAGCTATCGCTTTTGCCAAGCACCCGCCCCGCGAGCTTTTCAGGCACATCCACCAGGGTGTATTGCTTCTGAATGCTGATTTTGCCCAGCGTACGACCGGGAATGTCGGCATAGTGGGATAATGAGCCCACGACATGATTGATGCGTACGCCGTCGGCCCGGCCGGTGCTCAGCAAAAGACGCACCATTCCTTTTTCATGGGAAGCGCTTTCCCGACCGCGGCCTTTTCGGCGATCAGGGCGTTTGAGCGCTTGCCCGGTAACAGGGGCGCTGAATTCCGCCACCGCCTCAAGGGGTGCAATCGGGCGCTGCTTTTCCTCTGCGCGCGCCAGTTTCAGGGCCACAGCGGCAACCTCTGCCAGGTCGTGACCGTCTTCAAGCAGCTGGGCCACGATCTCGCGCTCCCGGATGCAGCGTCCGCGCCGCAACCAGACCATCACTTTCTCCACCAACTGTGCTTCGCGGTGCAGTTTGATATCTTCAGCGCTCGGCAGCATCATGCGCGTGATTTTTTGTTTGGTAAGCCCTTCAATCCGGCGCAACCCCCAGCGTTCCTTCGGTGTCAAAAGGGTGATGGCAATGCCCGTTTTCCCGGCCCGCCCGGTGCGGCCGACGCGGTGCACATAGATTTCCGGATCCTGCGGAAGATCATAGTTGAAGACATGCGAAATATCGTCGATGTCAAGCCCGCGGGCGGCCACATCGGTCGCCACCAGCACTTTGAGCTTGTGGTCACGGAAGCGGTTGAGCACCTGCACCCGGGCATCCTGGCTCATGTCCCCGTTCAGGGCCTCGGCCGGAAATCCCCGCAGCGCCAGCTCATTGGCCAGCTCGGTCGTGCCAAGGCGCGTGCGGGCAAAGATAAGCGCACTGGCGATGGGCTCGATTTCAAACAGGCGCGTGAGGGCTGCCAGTTTGTCGGCTTCATTAACCAGGTAATAGCGCTGTTCGACGGTCTCCACGGTGAGTTGTTTGCCCCCGATCTTAAAAGATTGGGGCGCGTTCATATATTGCTTGGCCAACCGGAGAATGCGCTGCGGCAAGGTGGCCGAAAAAAGGGCGGTCTGACGGCTGGACGCGGTTTGATCCAAAATGGCCTCGATGTCCGCGATAAAGCCCATGCTGAGCATTTCATCGGCCTCATCGAGCACAACGGTCGCCACCCGGTCGAGTTTGAGCACCTTTCTGCGGATCAGGTCGAGCAGGCGGCCGGGGGTTCCGACCACAATATCCACACCTTTTTTGAGACGGTTGATCTGGCGGTCATAAGGCTGGCCGCCGTAAACGGCCAGGACCCGCACGCCGGTCTGCCGGCCGTAGGTGACCATGGCATCCGCCACCTGGATGGCCAGCTCCCGGGTGGGGGTTACCACCAGACTTTGCACATGGCGCTGACCGGTTTGAAGGTTATGCAGGATGGGCAGGGAAAAGGCCGCGGTTTTACCGGACCCTGTCTGGGATTGGCCCATCACATCCTGCCCGGCAAGCATGGCCGGAATGACGGTGGACTGGATCGGAGTCGGTGCGGCGTAGCCGATGTCGGCGATCGTCTGCACCAGCTGCGGCTGCAGGTCAAACTCGCTAAAGTTGGGGGTCATCATGAAGCTCCTGTTTGCGTTTTGAAAAATACTCCGGGTCGCATACCCCTTGCGGGTCATATGCCTGTTGCCTGTCAACAGTCGACCCACCCAGCAAATAAGAGCCTCTCTGTTGCAACAAAAACGCCCGACCAAAACCGGCCGGGCGACCATCTGTAATCGTCAAAACAAAATTATGTTGATGTTTGCGATCCGAAACGAATCACCACAAAATATAAGGCACCCGGTATCAAATTGCAAGCAAAAATTCCTGAAATTATATAAGACGGGGTCAGCCCTTGGCGCCACGCTTTTCAAAAGTTATGCCTAACCCGGACAAGCCGGAATTGACGATTGACTATTGAAAATTGAATATTTGTGGAAGTCGCTTCGCTCCGCAATTTAATTTCATCTGTTTTAATTTTTCTGTTTCCTGTAAAATATCATTTAGCAGTTCAGGTTTTTTAATTAGTGGTACACGCTGGATAAGTTGTAACCATTTTTCTGATTCAACATTGGATGTTGGACGTTCGATGTT
>JAIVWA010000698.1:0-2447 GCA_049190255.1 Gammaproteobacteria bacterium
ATCAACTCAATCAACTTAATCAACTATATATACCCGCAACTCGTAACTCGCAACCCGTAACCCGTAACCCGAAACCCCGTACCTTGCGGCAGCACTATCCCTTGAGCTTTGCCAATGGACTTGGCGCTTTATCGCTGTCAGGGGCGTCTTTGAGGCTTGCCAGCGGGCCGGGTGTTTGACTGCTTGGCGCCTTGGCTGAAGTGTTCGAAGATTCAACCGGTCGGGTTTTTATTTCAGCAGAGGATTCTTCCCGGCCGGATTCAGATTTCTTAAACAGAGAAAATCGACCTAAAATAACCGCCAGCAGAGCCTTCCAGAGAACAGACGGCTTAAGCCCCATAACAATCGCCCGGCGAAGATCATTGGGCTCCATGTAAACCTTTATGGTCCAGTGCAAAGGCTCGGTGGCCTCCATGGTAATTTGCAGGGCCTGCTGATTTTCGAAATCGGTTTGAAAAAGTTCTTTAAACTGGGCTAACATAACTGTTTTACCCAGACCGGTAGATAGAACTTTCATAATTTATCACTCCCAACCCGGACAAGCCGGAATTGAAAATTGAAGATTGAAGATTGAAGATTTGTGGAAGTCGCTTCGCTCCGTCATTATTAAAATGGAAAGAACTCCTCTTTATTTATTAAAATCGACAGAATACCTCAACTTTAGGCATTTTAGGCATTTTGCAATTTTAGGCATTTCTGCGAGCAACTTTATATTAACATTAAAATATATTTTGCCACAATATGCACAAAATTCATTTATAACGACCTATAGTAAACCTAGCTCCTCGGCCCGCACGATGGATTCGGGCTTTTTCCACCATTTCTCGATACCAAAGTCCTCGGCAATCCGATTGGCTGCATTGTATCCGTTGGCCATTAGTACGGTACCGCCCGGGTAGGTACAGGAACCGCATATGTATAAATCCTGAATGGGGGTCGCATACTCGGCACACATTTCATTGGGACGCAGATAACCCATCTGCAGGGGCAGGTAGGCGCCCTGTTTGAAAGAACCTTCCCGCATGTCTATGAATTTGTTATGGATGTCCTTGGGGGTGGTTATGTAGCGCCACATGATCGTATCGTCATTAATATTGGGAACATATTTTTTCAATTGGGCCAGGCATTGATCCGCAATACTATCGCGGATGTCGTACCATTTTTCAGCCCCGCCATCGGCCAGATTGTAAGGCGCATGACAGGAAATCAGACCGGTATGTTTGCCTGCGGGAGCCTGTGAAGGATCGTGAAGGGTCGGGTAACAGCTGTTGAATCCCGAATCCCGCAATTCACCCCTTCGGATGGCATCAAAATGGTCGATCAATTCCTGATAGGACTCATAACCAAAAAGATGGATGAAGCTCTTGGCCACTTCCGGGTTCTTTTCCGCGGCCTTAAATTCAGGGGCTTCAGTTAATGCCATATGAACATGGAAGAAACTTGTTTTCTCCCACTTGTAGTCATTCGTGCGGACTACAAAATCAGGCTCCAGATGTTTTTCGCCAACCAGTTCCAGGAAAGTTTGATGCGGATTGAGGCTGCTGACGATAAATTTTCCGGCTTCATAATAATAGCCGTCTTCGGTTTCCACCCCTTTGGCACGGCCGTTTTCAATTACGATCTTGCTGACCGGTTTGGGACCGATGATCATGCCGCCATTTTTGTAAAGCACTTTGCTCATGACATGGGCCAGGTGGTGGGTGCCGCCCACCACCAATCGATAGTTGGCTGCGCGGTTAAGGTACAAAGGCACCAGAAAACCCAGCCCCTCCAGATCGTAATCCAGCCCCCACATGCAGGCGGCGTAAAGAAAAAAAGTTCGGACATGTTCGTTTTCGAAAAGTTCTTCCACAATGGCCCGGGGGGACATGGGTTGCAGGGCCTGAAGATCCCGCCCGACCTCGTGGGAGTTCATCATGGTCATGGCTTCCAGGGCGGGGTGCGGCCGGCAGTAGGTTGCCGGTGCAATAAAAACATCCATATATTCTTTGAACTTAGCGGCCGCCTTTACATAGGTGCGGGCGTCTTTTTCGGAAAACTGGGCAATCGACCGGGCGGTGCGCTCGGCATCCTGATGGATACATAAGGTACGGCCATCTTGAAGGGACAGCGACATGACCGGATCCGGAAAGATGAACTTCAGGTCATAGACTTCTTCCATGTCGTGTTTGAAATCCTGAAAAAACGGTGCATAATCGACCATGGGCATATAGATTGCGTGAGTGTTGTGGATAAAGCTCGGGATTGTGATTTGCTCGGAACACAACCCACCGCCCATTTCAAACCGCCGCTCCAGTAACAGGATTTTCAGGCCCGCCTTTGCCAGATACGCCGCCGTGAGCAGACCATTGGGTCCGGCACCTATGATAATTCCATCGTATTCAGGCATGTCCTTCTCCTTCTTGAGGTAACCGTTCACAGGTTCAGGGTTCAACGTTCAGGGTTAA
>JAIVWA010000699.1:0-2439 GCA_049190255.1 Gammaproteobacteria bacterium
CTGTTTACTGGTTGGCACCCAGATGCTGGCCAAGGGCCACCATTTTCCACAGGTGACCCTGGTGGTGATCGTCAATCTCGACCAGGCTTTATACAGCGCAGATTTCCGTGCACTGGAACGCATGGGGCAATTGATGGTACAGGTCGCCGGCCGCGCCGGCCGTGACCAGTTACCGGGTGAGGTCATTCTGCAAACACATTATCCCCGGCATGAATCCTTGCTTACATTGCTGTCTTCCGGTTATGAAAGCTTTGCCAGGGACAAGAGTATACTGAGTTTTCCGACACTCTATGATTATGATTTTGCTGATTATCAGTTTCAGGAAGAGTGGCGAAAGAAAGATATTCCCGACTATCAAGGCAAACCATATCATGGTTCACTTTATTCTACCTGGGCTCGTTTGCAGATAGACGGCGCCTTCAGTTACGCTATTTTGTCCATGCAGGCTGCTCATATTAACAGCGAGGTGGATGAATTTGGCCATGATTATATTGAAGAGTTGATCCCTTATGACTTTAAGCCGGGGAAGAATCATGGCAAAAAAGAGGGTTCTGGGTTTTTATATGATATCCCTCTGTGTCAATGTAAGTGAGACACCTACCCCTTGAAAAATTAGTGTAGGGCGGGTAGGAGTAATCACCATGAAAACGATTCAATTAAAATCAGTCTCTATGGACGAGCAAGCAGCTTTGATAGTGGATGGAACGACAGGAGCCCGTAGGGCGATTGGAGTTCCATCCACGGTCAGTGACTTTACCAAACCAAAATCTTTGCCGCCAGACCCTGAAGTACCCGAGAAAAAACCACGGAGGCGTTTTACCGCCGCCTACAAGCTCCGCATCTTAAAAGAATATGATGCATGTGCGAAGCCCGGAGAAATCGGTGCACTTCTGCGTCGCGAGGGTCTTTATTATTCCAATATCAACACATGGCTTCGACAGCGAGATGAAGGCGTACTTCATGGACTCTCTCCCAAGAAACGCGGCCGGAAAGCCAAGAAGGTCAATCCCCTTGCCAGGGAAGTTGCCCGGCTTGAACGTGAGAACAAAAAACTTTCCGGGAAATTGAAACAGGCTGAGACCATCATAGAGGTTCAAAAAAAAATCTCGGAGATCCTGGGGATACCTCAAAACAACAACGGAGAAACGAGCTGATGGCTACTGTTGTTTCCCTGGGTAAAAGCGTAGGCAAAAAGATCGCCTGCAACGCCTTGACCGTTTCCCGTGCCACATTCTATCGCCATCACTCCACGAAGGTGATTGTCAAGAACGGCCAACGTCCTGATCCGCCACTTGCGCTTTCCGCGGAAGAGAAGCAAGCTGTCCTTGATGTAGCCCACGAAAAACGTTTCTGGGATTTATCACCATATCAGATGTTTGCAACTCTCCTGGACGAAGGGAGATACCTTGGCTCAATACGGACCATTTATCGTATATTAGCCCAAAACAATGAAGTCAAAGAGCGAAGAAAGCAGGTCTCCCGGCCACATTATCAGAAGCCGGAACTACTCGCCACCGGGCCTAACCAGGTCTGGTCCTGGGATATAACCAAGCTGAAAGGGCCGGCTAAATGGACATATTTCTATCTTTATGTGATTCTTGATATTTACAGTCGTTATGTCGTTGGCTGGCTGGTTGCTCATCGAGAATCGGCCACACTGGCAAAACGCCTTCTCCAGGAAACATGTAAAAAACAGTTCATACAAGAAGGACAGCTAAGTATTCACGCCGACCGCGGCAGCAGCATGAAATCAAAGGTAGTGGCCAATCTCCTTGCCGATCTGGGCGTAACCAAGACACACAGCAGGCCGTATGTGAGCAATGACAACCCATACTCGGAAGCACAATTTAAAACCCTGAAGTACTGTCCTGGGTTCCCTGAACGGTTCGGGTCAATCCAGGATGCCAGAGAGTTTTGCCGCAATTTCTTTACCTGGTACAACACGGCCCATAAACATTCCGGCATCGGCCTGATGACTCCAGAACAGGTCCATTACGGTCAGGCGCCACAGATACTGAAGCACCGGGCCAAAGTACTCGAATCAGCTTTCAAAGAACATGTAAAACGGTTTAAAGGCAAGATGCCCAAACCATTTCCGCTGCCCGAAGCAGCATGGATCAATAAACCGGACGATAGCCAAGCGGCGCTACTTTAATTTATGACAAAGGGTGTCTCATTTTCATTGACATGTTCCGAGAAACAAAGATAGATTCAGATGACTTCTTCATGCAAAAAAATAGATCAGAGTGATTTTTGAACTTAATACTCCTGCAAGTGTTTAATTTTCCACCCCTTCCGAAAACTTAACAATACATACCAGTATGTTTTAATTTCACAGGCAGTGAAGGTGACGATACCTATATTAAATTTGGACTCATGAATCATTCTTGATATATCAAGATGTATAGTGGATATATTGAACTCCTATGACCTTCATAA
>JAIVWA010000700.1:0-2435 GCA_049190255.1 Gammaproteobacteria bacterium
GAACATGATCAGTGACATTCTCCCCTGCCTCGGAACGCCCGACGCCTATACGCAGACGCACAAAATCGCCCCCGCCGAAGGCATCCATTATGGATCTTATGCCATTGTGTCCTCCATGCCCTCCTTTCTCTTTTATTTTTAATCTTCCAAAAGCAAGGTCTATGTCATCGTGGATGATCAACATATCCTCGCTTGGTATTTGAAAATAATGGGCCAGTTTTTGTAACGGTGGCCCACTGCGGTTCATAAACGCCAAGGGCTTGGCCAGGAGAACGTCGGCATTTTCGATAAAGCCGCGCCCAAAAGTAGCGTCGAATTTGGTTTTATTAAACGATATGTTGAAATCCTGCGCAATTTTGCCGGCCACCATAAAGCCGGCATTATGCCGGGTGTTTTCATAGGTGTTACCCGGATTCCCGAGTCCGACAACCAATCTAAGTCTATTTGCGGGCATATTGTCGATAAGCTATTTTTTTTCTTCAGGTTCGGCTTTAGGTTCGCCTTCAGTTTCGGCGGCCTCTCCTTCTTCTCCTTCTTCAGCCCCCTCAAGCTCTTCTTCCTCTTCTTCGACTTCTTCTTCTTCGACCTTCGGGCTGAGTACGGTGACAACCGTATAATTTACATCGGTCACAACTTCCACATTCTCTCCCAGCAGCACATCCTCTAAATGAATGGAGTCTCCAATGGCCATCTCGCTAATATCGATCTCGATGGCTTCCGGGATGTCGCCCGGCAAACACAATACCTCCAGTTCGCGACGGACAATATTCAGCAAACCGCCCTCTTCGATACCGACGGATTTGCCCGTGGTAACCACCGGAACCATAACCTTGATTTGCCGTTTCATATCAACTTCATAGAAATCGATATGGATCAAACTCCCTGAAACCGGGTGAGTTTGAAGCTCTTTGATCATGGCTGCTTTGGTCACCTTTTTACCGTTTTGAATGACAAGGTTTAAAATAACCTGGCCAAAACTGCCGTCTTTTAGAATCAGTTCAAGATCTTTTGTACTTACGGACAGTAAAACCGTCTCCATTTTCCGGCCGTATAAAACTGCGGGTATTTGACCGGCCCGTCTCAGTACCCGCGCCGGGCCATTGCCCACGGATTTTCTCACAGTTGCCTGTAGTTCTAATTTTTCCAAAGATATAACCCCTTTCGATTTCGGATTTCAGATTGCGGATTTTAGATTGGAAAGTTCCGCATTTAATTTCTGAATTCCTGAATCCTTTGATTTTTATATTATTATTTTTTACTTTTTTATCTGTGTTTATCTGTGTAAATCCGTGCCCAGATTAATTTGATTCTCAAGCTTTTTCCCTTCAGAGCGAACGGGCAAATGGTTCAGAATGTCGGCAACATCAAACCCTGAACCTTGAACCCTGAACCCTGAACCTTACTTTTTATACAAACAGCGAGGTAACCGAATCCCCTCTGAAGCTGCGGATAATCGCCTCACCCACCAGCTGTGAAATGGTAAGCACTTTAATTTTGTCGCAGGCCAGGGCATTCTGGGCCAACGGTATCGTGTCGGTCACCACCAGGCTTTTGAGAGCCGAATTGGATATTCGGTCGATTGCCGGCCCCGAAAGAACAGGGTGGGCACAACAGGCGTGAACTTCCCGGGCACCCGCGTTTATGACGGCCTCCGCAGCTTCTGTCAAGGTACCGGCCGTATCGGTCATATCATCAAGAATAACCGCCACCTTATCGGTTACCTCACCGATGACAGCCATGGCCTTGGCTTGATTGGGCGCATCCCGGCGTTTGTCGATAATCGCCAGATCCGCATCCAGACGCTTGGCAAAGGCCCGGGCTCTTTCCACCCCCCCGGCGTCCGGAGATACGATGACCAGACCGTCCCGGAAATATTTCCGAATATGATCTATCAGAACCGGTGCCGCAAAAAGGTTGTCCACCGGAATGTTAAAAAATCCCTGAATCTGGCCGGCATGCAGGTCCATGGTAATGACTCGATTGGCACCGGCCAGGGTGATCATATCAGAAACCAGTTTGGCACTGATCGGGACCCGGGGTGCGACTTTTTTATCCTGCCTGGAATAACCAAAATAGGGAATAACTGCCGTAATTTTTTTGGCCGAAGACCGTTTAAAGGCATCGATCATTAATAGCAATTCAACCAGATTGTCGTTCACCGGGGCGCAGGTGGACTGCATGATAAAAATGTCTTTCAGGCGGACGTTTTCGTTGATTTCGATCTGGATTTCTCCGTCACTGAACTTATTGACCTTGGCACCGCCCAGGGGCACGCTGAGATAGTCACAAATTTTTTTTGCAAGCTCAGGGTTGGAATTACCCGTAAAAATCGCCATACCTTCCATATTTACCCACCGCCGATCAAGTAATGAATTTGTGTTTAGTTTATAATGCTGTATCCCTAACCCGGACAAGCCGGATTAAAAATGTATAAT
>JAIVWA010000701.1:0-2430 GCA_049190255.1 Gammaproteobacteria bacterium
TTTTTTGCACAGAAGATAAATCCCCTTACGGGTTAACGGTTTGCCATGCTTGTTGATAAACAAACAGTGTTGATAAATCGGTTTGGGATGGGGCCGGTATTGGGTCATATAGCGTTTGATGAGATCCGTTGTTTTTTGACCTAGCTTAATCAAGCGAAATTTATTTCCCTTTCCCAAAATGGTTAAGGTTTTTTGAGCCGGGTTGAAGTAATCAAGATTGAGCATGGCGACTTCACTGGCTCTGGCGCCTGAATCAGCGAGCAGATGAACAATGGTATAGTCTCTAAAGCCCAGCGGTTTTTTAAGATCAACGGCCTCATAGGCGGCAAAGATTTCTTCGATATATAAAAAAGCGACGATCTTTTTTTGTGATTTTTTCTGCGGAATACTCAATATAATATCGGCAACCTTGCGGCCTTGCGGATACATCAAGCGGATCATTTTAGCCAGTGATTTGATGACAGCTAAGCGTTGATTTCTGGTATTGGCCGCGTTGTTGCGATCAGACTCCAGATAATCGAGAAAAGCCAGGATAACGTCCAGGGTAAGATGCTCAATTGAAAGTGAGGCGACTTTGATTGAGTGATATTTGGCCGCAAATGGCAAAAAAAGTGCCAACGCCTCTCGGTAGGCTTGAATGGTTCGTTGACTGCTGCCTTTGATGCGAAAATGGTAGAGGTCAAAAAATTGTTGAACGCAGCTGGTCAGTTTCATGGTTCATCCGGATGTGTACTTATAAAATCAACAAGTCCCAGACGCTGTTGGGCGTCTAGTACTTTGAGATATTTGATCGTGTGTTTGTATTCACTATGACCCATGTAAGCGGCCAGCACCGGCAAGGCATTCTGAGCGGACTTGCCACGTTCTGTGACCCTTTTTAGGGTGTTGACTGCAAATGAATGACGCATGCTGTGAGGCGTAGGGGAGCTGATGTTTAAGTTGCCGATGACTTGTCTGGGCTGACCAAGGCCGATATCGCTGATCGCGCGATGAAAGACCAGACGCACCCGGTTGTCGTTTAATCCTCTTCCCGTATAGTTGGCTAAAAGATATTGGTTGACCCCATCACCGAGCAGGCGATGGCGTACGGCCAGATAGTTTTCAAGCTCAGTGGCCGCAGACCGGGGAAGCGGTATCAAGCGGTCTTTTTTAAATTTTGTTTTTTCAATGTAGATGGTTTTCTCGTCAAAGCGGTAATGGTTGAGTCTCAAACGCAAAGGTTCTGAGATTCTCAAGCCGCATCGCGCCAGCAACACCACCGCCATATAGCAGGATAGATCCATTAAGTATTTACCCCTGGATACTTTTCGTATCCTGGCACTGACCGCCGACAGTAAGTGGTTGATCTGCTGCGGTGAGAAAATAAAAGGCATAATATCGTTTTCAGGCAGATAAGGGATATCCTTGAGCGGGTTTTGGCTATATGCGCCAGTGCGCACAAGATAGTTAAAAAAGACACGCACGGATGCAACAATCCTGTTGACCGATCGAGGTTCAATTTTAAGATCGGCTTGCAGTCCCATAAAAAATGAAGGTGGCAATAAAACTTCTTCTGCTTGTTTTTGCTTTAGGTAGCGATCAAAAGTTTTAAGATGCGACAATGAGGCTTTCATTGCATAGCCCAGTTTGTGGCGATAGATGACGTATTGTTCCAACTGTTGTGCTAAAAAACTTTCAAACTTATTCATCAAACAAAACCTCGCGCATCAATTTAATGTGGATGAGAAGATACTTTCTGGTGGACTCGATGCTGTCATGGCCCAGTAGTTCTTTGATCTCATATAGTGACACGCCGGCCTGCAGAAGATTTTGGGCATAGGTATGCCGAAGCCAATAGACACTTGCAGCCGGGTTAACCTTTTGCATCACAACCTTAAAATGATAATGAACAGTTGTGGGTGTGATGGGACCATAAGGCGCATGTAGGCTTAAAAAAAGGGTTCGATGGGTGCTTTGCGGCCGGGCGCCGATAATGTAAGCTGCGATGGCTTTGATGGTGATTTCGGCTAAAGGCAGTTTTAAGGGATTATGGCATTTGCGCCAATTGATGCTTAATTCGGCTTTGCGAAAGGATATATCATCGAAAGTTATCTGGCATATCTCTATAGGGCGCAGTCCCAGAGTGTAGGCCAACTGGAGCATGGCATAGGTTCGCAGGCCGGTTTGCGAAGACAGGTCAATGCCGTCAAACAATCTTTTGAGCTCATCGGCACGCAAAAAAGTTGGCGGTTTGGCCTGTGCAAATATGGGGGCGCCCACTACCAGCGGGGCCAAATCACGCTTTAAAATTTGGCGTTGATGATACAGATAGCTTAAAAATCCCCTGATCATCGAACGGTACACTTTACAGGTAGCCGGGGAAAAACCGCAATTAAACTCAGCGAAAAACGCATCGATGTGTTCAATGGTTAAAACAGTCAATTTTATCTT
>JAIVWA010000702.1:0-2430 GCA_049190255.1 Gammaproteobacteria bacterium
AGTCAAAGTGATGAAAATAGCAATTAGCTCTTCCGGGGAAAATTTAACTGACCAGCTGGATCCTCGATTTGGCAGGTGCCGTTATTTTCTAATTATCGAAACGGATACCATGAGTTTTGAAGTTTTCGACAACGATAATGCCGCTCTGGGGGGCGGGGCCGGGATTCAGTCGGCCCAGTTTATTGCCGCCAAGGGAGCCAAAGCTGTGATTACCGGGCATTGCGGCCCCAATGCGATGCAAACGCTGTCTGCTGCAGGAGTTCAAGTGTACGTCGGGCAAGCCGGCAGCGTTCAAGACCTTGTGGATAAATTTAAGAACGGCCAGCTAACACCTACCACCGAAGCCAACGCATCGGCGCATGCCGGGATGGGAGGACAAGGCATGGGACCCGGTCAGGGCATGGGACGTGGAAGGGGCATGGGCGGCCGAGGCATGGGGGGTAGAGGTACTGGTGGGGGCGGCGCGAGATAGAGCGTTATAATGCGAATCAAAGTCCCGCTCTCTGAAAGCCAGGGAAAAAGAGAAAATGAAGCTTTTCGACTTTAAGACCATCGACGGAGTATACCTATGATTATCAGTATTGCCAGCGGAAAAGGCGGAACCGGAAAAACGACGGTGGCTACCAATCTGGCGCTGTCCATTGGTTCAAACGTCCAGTTGCTGGACTGTGATGTTGAGCAGCCCAATGCCCACTTATTTATTCAACCGGTTTTCGACCGCACCGAAACCGTTACCACTCCGGTTCCCGAAATTGATATGGACAAATGCACCCTTTGCGGAAAATGCGGTGAAATATGCGAGTTTAAAGCCATTGTGGTCATCGGTAAAACGGTTTTGCCATTTGATGAACTCTGTCACAGTTGCGGCGGCTGCATGGCGGTTTGTCCCGAGGATGCCATCACGGAAAAGGGCCGGGAATTGGGTGTCCTTCAAAAAGGTCATCACAACGGCATCGAATTCATTCACGGAAAATTGAGGGTGGGCGAAGCCATGTCGCCGCCCCTGATCAAAGAGGTGCTGTCATACAGGGATCCGGCCAAACTGACCATTGTGGATGCCCCCCCGGGAACCTCGTGCCCGGTGATTGAGACCATGAAACCGGCTGATTTTGTTTTACTGGTCACCGAACCCACGCCATTCGGGCTTAATGATTTAAAGCTGGCGGTCGGTGCAACAAAAATTCTCGATATCCCCTGCGGGCTGGTTATTAACCGCTCCGATATGGGAGACGAAAAAGTTAAAGAATACGCCGCCGATGAAAATTTACCGATTCTCATGGAAATACCGTTTGATCGGCGCATTGCCGAGGCCTATTCCAGGGGCGATATGATCGTGGACGTGATGCCGGAATGGAAAGCGAAATTTTTGGACCTATATAAAAAGATTAAGGCATTGGCAGAATGATAATTCGCAATCCCAAGGCAATGCCTTAATTAATCGTTATAACGTTTCAAAACACTAAACAACTAGTCTTTCGAAGAAACAATGTGATAAGATTTATCCTGTTGTCTCACGAGAGAGAAAATTGCATGGATTCGCAATCATGAAAGAATTAATTGTCATCAGCGGTAAAGGCGGTACCGGTAAGACCAGTTTAATGGCGGCTTTTTCCTCGCTGGTTGAAAACAAAGTACTTTGTGATGCCGATGTGGACGCGGCCGATCTTCATCTTATCATGGATCCCGCAGTTGTCCGGCGCACTGAATTTCAGTCGGGCAACAGCGCCCTAATTAATAATGACTTATGCACCGAGTGTGGCCTGTGCCGGGAGATGTGCCGCTGGGATGCCATCAGCGCCGCTTATGAAGTCAACTCCATTGACTGCGAAGGCTGCGGCGTTTGTGTTTATTTCTGTCCTGAAAAGGCCATTGATTTTCCGGAAAACACCTGCGGGGAGTGGTTCGTCTCGGACACCCGCTTCGGACCCATGGTGCATGCCCGGCTCGGCATTGCCGAGGAAAATTCGGGCAAACTGGTCACCCTGGTGCGCCAGGAAGCCAGAAAGCTTGCCGAGGAAAAGAAACTGGACTTGATCCTGACCGACGGTCCCCCGGGGGTGGGTTGCCCGGTGATTGCTTCCATTGGCGGCGCCAGCGCGGTACTCATTGTCACCGAACCCACCGTTTCCGGAAAACACGATATGGAGCGGGTGGCACAGCTGGCTGCCCATTTTAAGATCCCGGCTATGATCTGTGTCAACAAATTTGATCTCAACTTAGAGTTGACCCGGGACATTGAAAACTATGCCGAAAAAAAAGGTATTACCTGTTTGGGACGCATTCCTTTTGATCCGATTTTCACCAAAGCCATGATCCAGGTCCAAACCGTTTTTGAATATAATGGCAAATCAACGGTCGGTCAGGAAATTAAAAAAATCTGGAAGAGGTTGTCTGATAATCTGGAGTTATAAAACATTTGGAGACACTAAA
>JAIVWA010000703.1:0-2416 GCA_049190255.1 Gammaproteobacteria bacterium
ACGTGAAAAGATCAGTTCCTGTCCGAATCTGAGGTACAAAAAATCGAATAGATACCGCAAAATTCTGATGCTTATGCGCTGGTCTGAAAGGTCGGCCAATGTCATGTGAAAATTGATATCCTTTGCCAACCTCAGATTCAGGGAGCCGCTGCGGCTGGCTGCAAGATATTCGCCCAGGGCCTGTTTGAGCTTTTTTTCGCCTTTATCATCAAGACCTTCAATGACGCCGGGCAACAGGCTTGTCTCAAGCATTTCACGCAGTTGGTATGCCTCCTCAATCTCCTGCGGCGAGATATGTTCGATGAAAAAGCCCCGATTCGGTTCATGCCGAACCAGTCCCATAAACTCCATATGTTTTAGGGCCTGCACTACCGGCGTGAGGCTCATGCCCAGGCGTTCTGCCATTTCCCGGTAAGCCACCTTCTGGCCCGGATTGAGCTCTTTTAAAAAGATCATCCTGCGGATGTCCTGGTAGGCCTCCCGCGTCAGATTCTTCTCACCGTTGGGGGGATTGTCGTTTTTTTTCTTTATCTGCATGCTCCAAACGGGGGTTTTGAATATAATTCATTTTATATAGATATTTTGAATACAGAATGTAATTCACTTTGTCAAGAGTTTTTTTACGCTAAACTGAAATTGCGGGTTGCGGTTTCCGAGGTAAGCGTTTTTGAATCTATAATTACTGGAATTGGCAGAAGCAATCGATTGATGTAATAGAGGAAATTAATCTGAAGATTGGTGGTATATCTGTGGGAGCGGCTTTCCAGCCGCGATAAAAATGTTAGCGCAGCTTCTTTTCGTGGCTGCCCGCGACGAGCTCGGCCGAGTCGGAAGCTCTCCCACGAGGCATGGATGGAAAGTAGATAAAAACACCTACCAAATTCCAAAATCGCATTTTTCAGCCTTTTTATGAAACAATTTTAATCAAGCATATCTTTGATCGTTTCTTCATATTCCGGAAAATAGCGCTCGATTATCGGCAGGTCAAAGCGGGAAAGGATACTGGTGTTGCTTTCTCGTTCGAGGAGGAATTTAAACGATGTTTCCACCAGCATTTCAGGGGTTACCCGATTATTGGTCAGCTTCTGATAATATGAATGGGTAACCGTAACCCTGTGGGTTGTTGTCGTATTGCCTTCAACAATAACCTCAAAATTTGTGCTGTCGATGGTATTGACGGTAATCATGGTATATTCCCCTGCTGTATGTAATTGAAGGCTATCTTAAAAATAAATGATGTTCATCATTTCCCACCGCGATAGAACCGGATGGTCGCTTTTTCAAGGGTCGCCAGACCCTCCTTGATCGCATCGTCAATGATAGGCATAAATTGCTCAATCTTTTCAGATGTATCAACAATTTCGATAACAATGGGAAGATCCGACGAAAGCCTGAGGATTTTAGCGGTATGGACCCGGCTGTGGGCGCCATAACCCTCCAACCCCCGAAACACGGTGGCCCCGGCCAGCCCGAATTCCCGCGCCTTGCGGACAATCCATTCATACAAAGGCTGCCTTCCGTATTTGTCGCTTTCTCCTATAAAGATTCGGAGTAGCTGGCCCTCTTCCGGTAAAGTCATTGCGCACCTCAAATATAACGGGTTACGTTATAGCCGAGCCAGACGCCCGACAAACCAATAGAATGCTTGTGTTGCAAATACCACTTCACACCATCTTTTGCCAGAAATTTTATTGGATTGGGTTCAGTCGGATGGGTTCTAGTTACGATCGAACGGCAATGGCAACACCGGCCGCAACCATTACGCTGCCGGCAGCCCGGTTGAGTCGCCGCACCGAGCGCTTACTGGTAAACATTTTGCGCGCGCGGCTGGCCAAATAGGCATAGGTTCCCAGGACACCAACCAGAACCGCGGTAATGATGGCAACCACAATTGCCAGATCGAAAACTGTAAGGGTAGACAAATCAAGGAAGGTCGGCAGAAAGCCGCAATAAAAAAGAATTACTTTGGGGTTGGACAATGTGACAACAAGACCGCTGACAAAATTTCCCCACTGTGAACGGGTATCGGAATCCTGAGTTCCGGAGACAGGCTCCGGGTTCTTGAGCCATATTTTAATACCCAGCCAGACCAAATAGGCGCCGCCGCAGATTTTGACGATAAAAAATAAATCCCCCAGAACCCGGGCCACCATGGAAAGCCCGTAGGCAGCAAACAGCAGAAAAATGATATCTCCCAGAACAATACCGCAAATTACAGCCAGGGCCGGCCGGAAGCCGGAGGCCAGTGCCCTGGCAACCGTCGCAAAAACCCCGGGTCCCGGGCTGGCAGCCAGAATTAACATGGCCACTGAAAATCCGATGGCTGAGTAGATCGTCAAAATGTTATCCTTTAATTAATCCGCCCTGAAAAATAGCACATTTAGGGTTGCAAATTGTTCTTTGAAAACTGAAGAAA
>JAIVWA010000704.1:0-2411 GCA_049190255.1 Gammaproteobacteria bacterium
CAAAACCGTTCCCTCCGGCGGGCAAGGATCGAAGCGCAGCCCCCGGCCGAAGTTCCGGCGCCGGCCGTCGAAGTGCCCGCCCCGTATGCAGTCCCGATATCTGAACCGGCAGAAGAACCGGAGGGACCGCCGGCGGTGGCCGTTGAGATTTCGCAACCTTCCGCTGCGGCACCCCTACCGCAGGCAGCGGTTACTTCCACCCACAGGGCGCGCGGGTTTTTCTACCTGGCCAATTTACTGTTGCTTGCTTTGGTCGGATACCTCGGATATCATGCCGTCCTCAATTTCAAGCAGGCCAGGTTGGAACCGGAGGCGGTCACAGCCATCAAGCCGGCATCGGTACGCCTGGCTGCGCAACCGGAAATTGCCGTCCAGCCACTTAAAGGCTATCGTAAAATCTGGGAGCGCAACCTGTTCAATATCAAAGAGGAAAAGGCTCCCGCTTCCGTAAAGGAAATTCCGATTGAAAAAATAGCCCTGGCCCAGAAAGATATTGGCCTGAAACTGATGGGCACGGTGCTGGCCGATGATTCCAGCCTGAGTCGTGCCATCGTCCATAATCAAAAGACCCGCCAACAGGAAGCCTATCGCGAAGGGGACCAGGCCGGCAAGGTCAAAATAAAGAAAATTCTGCGCAGTAAAGTGATCATTACCACCGCCAAAGGCGACCAGCTGCTGACCGTCGATGCCGAGGATTTCGGGAAAGGCAGAAGCGCCTCGTCAAAGCAGCGCCGGGCGCCTATGAGCCTGACATCTCCGCAAGCGACAGCCCGGGAGCAGATATTCGGCAGTACACCACGCCGCACCAAAACAAGATCCATCAGCTTAAATCGAGATGAGGTTGAAGCCACCCTGGCAGACACCGATCGGTTGCTGCAGGAACTAACCATATCTGCGTTTACCAAAGACGATCAGCCTGCCGGATTTATCATCAGCAACATTCCAAGAGGAAGCATTCTTACGAAGATGGGTTTGCGCAATGGATACGTGGTAACGCAATTGAATGATCAAGCAATTACAAGCCCGGACCAGGCAGCGGATTTTTTCAGGACGCTGGCCGAGGGTGGCGAGGTGACCATCAATGTCGGGAGAAGCAGAGGCGTCAGACGCCGCTCGCGCCAGATTAATCTCAACATTGAATGATGGCAGCATGACAAGTTTTTTCTCAGGTTATTCATCCCCCCTTTTTCCTTGCCTTCAATCAAGCAGCCCAGCGAAAGTTTGAAAATTTTTTCTTTGGCCGCAAACCAGCGCTGCATCCCTCCACCGTTAGCCACCCGTTTTTATATTAGATATGTATGCCTTGCAAAAAAACCGGGAATATCCTAAATAATCTTTGAAACCGTGCAGATTTATACGTGCCAAGAAATTATGGATGATTCGAGATTCCTTGCCGAATCCAAAGAGCAGCTTTAAGACCCTAAAAGGTTTATGCAGATGTACATCAAATTTTTCGGTTTCAAGGAAAACCCCTTTAAGCTGGCGTCGGACCCGGCCTATCTTTTCCTGGGTAAAAGCCATGAAGAGGCCCTGGCCCATCTGATTTACGCCGTTTCGGAGGGAGAAGGATTTATTTCGATAATCGGGAAGCAGGGGGTCGGCAAGACGACGATTTGCCGGGCGTTTATCGAGCGCCGGGATGAAAATATCGAAGTCGCCTATATTTTCAAGTCGGAGCTGAGTCCTGAAGAACTGCTGAAAAGGATCAACACAGAATTCAGCATCAGCGACGCCACGGATGATGTCAAAGAGCTCATCGACGCGCTCAATTCGTTCCTTATGCAAAAAAGGGTCGAGGGTAAAAAAGTCGTGCTGTTCATCGACGACGCCCAAAATTTAAAAGAGGATGCATTGGAGCAGGTCCGTCTGCTTTCCAATCTGGAAACGACCCGGGATAAACTGCTGCAGATCGTTCTGGTGGGTGAGCCCAGGCTGGCGGACATGCTCGGTTCTTATGCCCTCAGACAGATCGGCCAACGGGTGTCGGTCAGTTACCATATCAACCCGTTGATCTATGAAGAAACCTGCGCCTACATTTACCATCGTATGAGCATTGCTTCGCAGGGGACCCGGGTTCAATTCGAGGCGTCTGCCTTAAAGCGGATCTATAAGTTTTCCAGCGGCTTTCCCCGCATGATAAACATTGCCTGCGACAAATCGCTTTTTACCGCCCACAGACTCAACCGCAAATACATAACCGGAGAAATCGCTAAAACCGCCATCCTGGATCTGACCGGCAATTCGGGTTGGCGCTGGTATGGTTTTCTAAACCGACGCCGGGCCGTACTGGCCGCGGCGGGATGTGGCCTGTTGTTGATCCTGATGATGGTTGCCCTATTCCCCCGACAGACTGACAGGCAAGCTGTTGTCTTTAAGGCCGAGGTTAAACCGGCAGTCATCAAACAACCGGA
>JAIVWA010000705.1:0-2405 GCA_049190255.1 Gammaproteobacteria bacterium
ACAAGAAAGTATACGGGCCGCTCACTGCAGAAAAGATAGATGAAATAATTGAGGAATTAAGGGATTCGAAAATTTAGGAATTCAGGGATTTAGGGATACAGATATTGAGGAATTAAGGAATTTAGGGATTTAGGAATTGGATATCGGAATACAGCCAGTTTGTAAATTCCTCAATTCCTAAATTCCCAATTCCTAAATTTCCAGGCTTCGGATTGAAAACTATTGGTGGCTTTCAACTAACTATTGGCAATAATCATGGAATACCCCAAAGTCCTCTTTCAAAATCGCCATCCGGATCGGGTTGCCACCCTGGATGAATACCGGCAAAGCGGCGGCTATAAAGCGCTGACCGATGTTCTCAAGAACTTTGCTTACATGGATGTCCGGCAGACGATTGTGGATGCGAATTTACTCGGGCGGGGTGGCGCTGCGTTTCCGACCGGCATGAAGCTTATGTCGGTGGCCGAGGATGCCCCTTTTCCGCGGTATATTGTGTGCAATGCCGATGAAATGGAACCGGGTACGTTTAAGGATCATGTACTGATCCATGCCGATCCCCACATGATCATCGAAGGCATGATTATCGCGGGCTTTGGGACGCTGGCCGAGCACGGGATTATTTTTATCCGTCCGGAATATGAGCGTGCGGCCGGGATCCTGGAAAGAGAGATTGTCGTCGCTAAAGAAGCGGGTTATCTGGGTAAAAACATTCTGGGCAGCGATTATTCACTGGACATTGTTGTCCATCGCAGTGCGGGGCGTTATATTTGCGGTGAGGTTACGGCCCAGATAAACGCCCTCATGGGAAAACGGCCCAATCCCCAGCAGCCGCCGCCCTATCCCACGTCCAAAGGACTTTGGGGGCAGCCCACCGTGCTTTCCAATGTCGAAACCCTGGCATGCCTGCCGCACATCATCCGCAACGGCGAGCAGTGGTTCAAAGACCTGGCGCTCACCGAAGCCGGAGCCGGCACAAAAATTTTCGCTGTCAGCGGCAAAGTGAACCGGCCCGGATGCTACGAACTGCCCATGGGCGTCCGGTTGAGCGAAATCATTGAAGAACATGCCGGTGGTATGATCGCCGGTTCAAAGTTTAAAGCCTGTCTGCCCGGCGGGGCCTCCACCGGTTTTTTACCCCCGGAGCACTATGATGTTGAAATGGATTTTCAACCCCTGCGCGATATCGGCAACCGGCTGGGTACCGGGGCTATCATGGTGTTTGATCATAAAACCTGTCTGGTGGGAGCCGCCTTAAATTTAATTCAATTTTTTGCCAGGGAATCTTGCGGTTGGTGTACGCCCTGCCGCGAAGGATTACCTTACATCCGGGACCTTCTGATGCGGATCGAAAACGGAGAAGGTGAAGAAGAATATATCCCCATGCTTGAACGCATGTGCAAGCATCTGTGGAGCGCTTACTGTGCCTTCGCTCCCGGTGCAGTGGGACCGGTTGAAAGCCTGCTGAAACATTTTAAAGACGAGATCCGGGAACATATTGTCCAGAAAAAATGCCCATTTAGATAAATGTCACTGGTTGCTGGTCACTGGCCGTTGGTTGCAATTAACCCTTGATACTCGATGCTGGATACTCGATTCTCGATGACATTCTGACTAGTCCGAAGCGCAAATCATCGAGTATCGAGCATCGAGAATCCAGTATCAGGTGGAATTGGTCACCAGAATTTCGGTGACAAACGAACAGTGACCAAATGCGAACAACCAGCTATAAGCGACGACGGACAGCCCCATGCCCAAACTAGTCATCGATGATCGGGAAATAGAAGTTGCATCCGGGACCAAAGTAATTGAGGCCGCGGAGCAACTGGGAATTATGATCCCGCGCTTTTGTTATCATCCGGCCCTGGGGTCGGTGGGGGCCTGCCGTGTTTGCGCTGTTAAGTTCTTGCAGGGACCCTTTAAAGGGGTGCAGATGAGCTGCATGATCGAGGCTCAGGACGGCATGGTCGTGTCTACCACGGACGAGGAGGCCGTCGATTTTCGCAAACACGTGATTGAATGGCTGATGCTCAACCATCCCCATGATTGCCCGGTTTGTGATGAAGGCGGTCATTGTTTGCTGCAGGATATGACGATTTCCGGCGGACACGGCATCAGAAGGTTTGCGGGCAACAAACGCACTTACACCGATCAGTATCTGGGCCCCCTGGTACAACATGAGATGAATCGCTGTATCCACTGCTACCGGTGCTCCAGGTACTATCAGGAATACACCGGCTATCTGGATCTGGGTGTCATGCGCAGCGCCAATCGCACCTATTTCGGACGCTTTAAAGACGGCATCCTGGAAAGCCCTTTTAGCGGAAATCTCAGTGATATATGTCCCACGGGGGTTTATACGGATAAGCCTTCGCGGTTTTTCGGAAGGCGCTGGGATTACCAGCGAT
>JAIVWA010000706.1:0-2403 GCA_049190255.1 Gammaproteobacteria bacterium
CCCGTTGGCCCGGGCTTCGGCAGCCGAGGTGGACACCTTGGCCATGGCAATCGACATGAAAACCGGAATAAACAATTTGCCCAGATCCATCTCCGTTACCGCGTCCGGAACCGAATCCAAAAATTTGCGCCACAAATTCAGACATCCGCCCCCGGCCGGCAACAGACCGACGCCGATTTCAACCAGCCCCATATAAAGCTCGGCATGGGCCACCGATTTATCGGCAGCCAAAGAGAGCTCACAACCTCCGCCCAGAGCCAGACCAAAGGGCGCCGCCACCACCGGAAAAGGTGCATATTTTAAATTCAGCAATCCATATTGCAGGTCGGCAATCATTTTTTCAATGTCCGCCAAACGGTTTTCCTTGACTGCAACGGCCACATCCATCAGGTTGGCCCCGGCGGAAAAGGCGCCCGGCATACCGCCTGCCTGATTACCGATGACCAGACCGGCTGCAGTGCGATCAACGGTTTCCAGCACCTCCGGTAAAAATTCAACGATTTCCTGATTCAAGGAATTCATCTTGGTATGCAGCTCCAGACAAAGAACATCATCACCCAGATCCACCAGGGAGGCGGAAGCATTTTCTTTGACGACCCTGCCGGTGGATTTCAAGGAAGCCAGCGATACGATATTGGCACTGACCGCCCTCTCTTTGTAGGTTTCACTGTCGAAATCAAAATAGAACACCTTTCCGTTTTCAGTCTTGTAAAAGGAGGAATTGCCGGCGGCCAGCATTTTCTTGACCTTGGCCGGGATTGCCAGGCCGTCTTTCTCCATTCTTTTAACCGATTTTTCCAACCCGATGGCATCCCAGGTTTCAAAGGGACCCATTTCAAAATTGAACCCCCACTTCAGGGCGTTATCAATTTCCACGATCGTGTCTGAGATTTCCGGTATGCGGTTGGCGGCATAGATCAGATTGTTGGCGACTGCTTTCCAGGCGAATTGGGCGCCCTTGTCATCCCCGTAAACCACGGTCTGCATTTTTTCCGGCAATGTTTTCGCTTTTTTGGCCTTTTCCAGGCAGGGAAAACTTGCGAATTCAAATTCGGCATATTCCAGGGTTGCCGGATCAATCACCTTGCGGATTCTTTTCCAATCCGGCGTTAAATCCGTCTTATAGAAACCGCTCTGGCTCTTTTTGCCGAGCAGATTTTTTTCAATCATGGTGTTAACGAATTCCGGCATGACAAAGCTGTCCCGGGCTTCATCCTCAACCACCAGATCGAAGGTGTTTTTGGCAACATGGGCCAGGGTATCCAGCCCCACAAGATCGGCGGTTTTGAACATGGCGGTTTTGGGTCTTCCCATCGCCGTGCCGAAAAGCGCATCCACTTCGGGAATTGTCATACCGTCTTCAATGGCCATCTGAATGCTTTTTACCATGCCCTGGACGCCGATACGGTTGCCTACAAAATTCGGCGTGTCCTTGGCCCACACAATCCCTTTACCGAGATGGCGCTCACCATAATCAGCCATGAAATCAAGCACTTCACCAAGGGTTTCTTCTCCGGGAATGATCTCCAGCAATTTCATATATCGAACCGGGTTAAAGAAATGAGTTCCCAGAAAATGCTGCTTAAATTCCAGGCTGAGCCCTTCCGACATGGCCTTTAACGGAATCCCGGAAGTGTTGGAAGAGATAATCGTGCCTTGCGCTCGCACCGGCTCGATGCGTTTGTACAGGTCTTTTTTGATCTGCAGGTTTTCAACCACCACCTCGATGATCCAGTCCACATCGGCAAGCTTTTCAAAATCATCCTCCAGATTACCGATGGTGATCCGATCAACATCTTTTTTCTGCATCAATAGAGAGGGGCTGGAACCCAATACGGCGTCCATGCCCGCTTTGACGATACGGTTTCTGGCTGTCGGATCGTTTTTTTCCTCCTCTTTTAAATCAAAAGGGACAATGTCCAGCAGCAGTGTCTTGACACCGGCGGCTGCAAGTAAGGCGGCAATACCGCCCCCCATAACTCCGGAACCGATCACAGCTGCTGTTCTGATCTTTCTTTTCATAATGACCTCCTAATCTGGATAAACCGACAATACGAATTATAATGAATGAGTATTCATTCATTATCAAACTCTCTACCGGCTTGTCAAGTAAAATAAAGGGCCAATCAGCCGAGTCCTTTAATTCATTTATCTACAATTATTTCAAAATATTAATATATAAAATCAGATAATTTATTGTTTTCTGAAAACTAAATCGATTAAAATAGAAAAGAGTTTTGCCAATGAATAACTGTTCAGTCATTTGAGGTGTGAAAAATTGTGGGGGCCTTCAGTTTTCATTAATTTGGGAGTATTGGAGTCAAGGAATTTCGGAAAGGAGTAATTACAATCAGATCAAATTCCTAATAAAAATCCAAAATCTAAAATCTAAAATCCGCAATC